>JBBQJK010000148.1:0-6098 GCA_038325835.1 Gammaproteobacteria bacterium | reverse complement strand
CGTTGGCGGCGCTGAGAATCGTCTTGGTCGAGCGATAGTTCTGCTCGAGCTTTACCGTGTGGGACCCGGGGAAATCTTTCTGAAAGCGGCGCAGGTGTTCCTGGCGTGCGCCCCGCCAGCGATAGATCGACTGGTCGTCATCGCCCACCACGAAGGGTACGCCGGTATCGCCTGCCAGCAGGCGCAGCCAGGCGTACTGGATGGCATTGGTGTCCTGAAACTCATCCACCAGGATGTGCCGAAACCGCCGCCGGTACTGGGCCAGGAGCTCCGGGTTGTTCTTCCAGAGCTCGTAAGCCCGCAGCAGCAGCTCCGCAAAGTCCACCAGGCCACCCTTGTCGCAGGTCTCCTGGTAGAGACGGTACAGGTGGATCAGCTGGCGTCGCGTCGGGTCGCCGTCGTCGTTCAGCTGGTCGGGGCGCTGGCCCTCGTCCTTGTGGTGATTGATGAACCACTGGACTTCCCGGGGCACCCAGGTGGTCTCGTCCAGGTCGAGGTTTTTCAGGAGACGCCGGATCAGGCGCTGCTGGTCTTCCGCATCGAGAATCTGAAAGCCTTCCGGCAGTCCGGCCTCCCGGGCGTGCCGGCGGAGCAGACGGTGGGCCAGCCCGTGGAAGGTGCCGATCCACAGATGATTCACCGGCATGTCCAGGAGTTCCTGGATCCGGCCGCGCATCTCCGCCGAGGCCTTGTTGGTGAAGGTGACGGCCAGGATGCCGAGCGGGGAGACATTCTCGACCTGGATCAACCAGGCAATCCGGTGGACAAGAACACGGGTCTTGCCGCTGCCTGCGCCCGCAACGACGAGCATGGGCTGCTGGGGTGCACTGACTGCCTCGCGTTGGGCGTCGTTCAGCGGGTCAAGTATGCGCGTGACGTCCATTGCGGCCGAGGAGTCTAGCAGCTTAGTTCTCCGGGCAAATCCACAGTTCGACCGGCTGGTTATAGCTGCCGATCGCCGGGCTTGAGGTGCAGGCCGCCAAGGCCCGGGGCTGGGTCACGGGCGCCGGCGTGTCCTGGCAGGGCAGCCGGTTATAGAGATTCCTCTCGGTCACAAAAACCGGGGGGAGTGCACCGGTGTCCCTGCCAGCCGTGGCCGCACTGAGACTGGCGAGGATGGCCAGGGACTGGCCGCAGATGCCCGTCAGCAGTTCCTTGTCTGTGCTCCGGCCGAGGCCCTCCACCAGTTCCATGCTGCCCGGGGTAGCAAGAATCGGCCCGTACTGACGGATCGAGGCGAGAGTCCAGGCGACGGAGTCCCGGCGCAGATCCCGGTCCGGGTCACCCCCCCGGAGCGCCAGCAACTTGTCGGCGAAGGGGCGGTCGTTCATGACGTCACCCATTTCCAGGCCGCCGATATCGGCAAGAACGTTAGCGATCTGGCCCATGGCAGCCGCAGAACCGAGCTCGCTGGCCCGGCTGTAGTATTCCACTGCCGTAAACGGATCCCCCGGGAGGCTGCCAGCGGCATAAGCCTGGATGGCACCGAGATCTCCCGAGTCGGCGAGGGACTTTTGCGTGGCGCGATCCATGGCGGCGTAAACCTGGGCCGGGGCACTCTCCGCGGTCGTCCCGGCGAGGGAGTCTGCACCGAGGAAGCCCCGGGCGACGCGCCACTCGGCATAGCGACTGAGCATCTTCTCCCCATTCAGGCCCCGGGCGTTGAGGGTCGCGACCAGTTCAGCACGGGTCGCGACGCTGGGTAGCGGGCCGTCGAGTGCGCCGGTCGGCACGGGGCGTCCGGGCGCCGTGGCTCCGGGCTGCGGAATTGTCGCGTCAGGCTCGGCGTTGCCGGACGAGAGAGAGGGTCCCGGGACGGGCGTCACGGGAACAACGCTGTCCGTCGTCAGCAGCCAGATGAGGACACCGAGCGCAAAGAGCACTCCCGCAACGACCAGTGCGCTGCGGGACACTGCCTAGCGCCCCGTCGCCAGACCGGGTGCCAACGCCGGTGCTGCGCGGGTAGCAGTGGTATGCAGGAGATTGATCATCGTGAGGAGCAGCAGCGCGGCGACGCCATTATGAGCGGTGGCGATGGGCAGCGGCAGGCCAAACCAGACGATGGCGACGCCGATGGTCACCTGCAGCAGCACGGCGGCGATTACCAGTGTCGTTGCCGTGCGCACCGCTGGCGTCGGCGAACGCCGCCTCACCCACAGAGCGGTACTAACGAGGACTGCCAGCGTCAGTAGTGCACCCAGGCGGTGCGTGAAATGAATGGCTACCCGGGAGGGGGCGTCCAGCACGCCGAACTCGTAGTTCACGCCGAGGCCGCGCCAGAGCACGAAGCCTTCCGCGAAGTTGGCTTCGGCGGGCCACCACTGTCCCTGGCAGGTCGGGACGTCGGGGCAGGCCAGCGCGGCGTAGTTGGCGCTCGTCCAGCCGCCGAGGGCGATCTGGCAGATCAGTACGACCAAGGCGGCAACCACCGGCCAGCCGAACTGGCGCTGGTGTCTGTCCGCGTTGCGCCGGCGGTCTTCCAGCAGGAGCCAGGTGAGCAGCCCGAGGGTCATCAGGCCGCCGAGCAGGTGGCCCATCACGATTAGCGGCTTCAGCAGCAACGTGACGGTCCACATCCCGAGCATGCCCTGGAACACGACCACGCCAAGCAGCACCAGCGGTGCCGCAACGGGCTGACGCGGCGAACGGCGATTGAGCCAGGCGAACAGGGCAGCCAGCAGGATCGAGAGACCGAGAGTCGTGGCCGCATAGCGGTGCACCATTTCCAGCCAGGCCTTGCCGGCCTCCAGTTCCCGGTGAGGAAACTCCGACTGGGCCGCAGCCCGGATCTCTGGATCGCCAGGCAGCACGAGGTGGCCGTAACAACCCGGCCAGTCCGGACATCCCAGGCCAGCGTCGGAGAGCCGCACGTAGGCACCGAGCATGATGACCACCAGGGCGAGCGATGTGCCCGTCCACAGGCAGCGGCGGTACCAGGCGGCGTAGCTCATCCGATCTGCGAGGCCTTGAGCAGCAGCTTGAGGTCGTCGTGCATATCCCTCATCGCAGTCTCCGCAGGAAAGCGCAAAACCAGATTCCCCAGCGGATCAGCGATGAACACGTCGCCCTCGGCGAACTCCCCGAGGACGGCGAGCACGGCGTCCCTGGATGACAGACCGTCAGGCAGAACGAGCAGGCCTGGGTGATCGGCGGCCAGAAAGCCGCTATTCGGAGTACCGCCCGTGGAGATGAAAAAGCGCTGTACGCGGGACATCTCCTTGCCCAGTGCGCGGCGCACCTGTCGGGTCCGGTACAGCGCTTCCTTGCACGCGTCGTCGCAATCCCCGCGACCCACATACAGCAGCGACCACTTGCCGGTGAAGTCTGCCGTCGTGCCGTCAGGCAGATCAAACACGCCCGTCGGCAGCGCCCGGGGCTCCGACAGGAGCTGCCCGTGGGCTATGGATCCCGATGGCCGCCACTGCTCGCCACCCAGGTAGTACAGGCCAATGGCCACGGCCAGTGGCCCGAAAAACAGCAGGGCCATGAGTGCGGGAACCAGACGATTCGTCGGGGGTTTGCCGGCAACCGGCGTTGAGCTTGGGGCTGTCACGGGGCCTGTTTTCCGTTCCTGAAGACGAGCACGAGGTAGATGACGACGACAGTCAGGGCTAAGCCGAACCATTGTACGGCGTAGGCCCGGTGCCGGTCCGGCCGCATGCCCCCCGGCTGCCAGACTCGCTGGTAGCCATCGGGTGCCACTGGGTCCAGCAGGAGCTGGTAGCTCCGCAGGGGCGTGCCGAGCTGCGCGCTCACCTGTCCGGTCGTCGGAAAGAGCAGCCTTCGCGGCCAGGCGGCCGTGTCGGCCGGCGGCACCGTAGCCAGGGTAATGCCGGGTTGCGGCAGCTGCTCGATGCGGCCGAGAACTTCCCGGGGCTCGTCCCCGACCCGGATGTCCGGAAGCACCCGGCGATCTCCGTCCGCTGGCAGCCAGCCCCGGTTGACCAGTACTGCGCCCTCTGCCGTGCGGAAGGGCGTCAGTACCTGATAGCCGGACCTCCCCTGGGAGCTGATGTTGTCGAGCAACACCTGATGCTTCGCGTCGTAACGGCCGGTGACCTGGAGCATCCGGTAGCGGTTTTGCTGCGCGTTCTCGTCGGCAACCAGCAGGGGCAGAGCCCCGGCGGCGCCGCCTGCCGCAAAGCGCGCCTCCAGCTCCTGCTTATAGGCGGCCCGGTCGAGCTGCCAGAGCCCGGCGCTAACCCCGGCGCCCACGCCCAGCAGCAGCAGCAGTACGCCCCACCAGGGGCCCAGCCAGCGAGCGGCACGCCGAGTCACGCTACTATTCCCCAATGCTCAAGATCCTGGTGCTGGTCCTGCTGGCGGCGATTGTCGTCAGTCTCTTCTCTGGACTCTTCTTCCTCAATCGGGATCAGGGGGGCTCCAACCGGATGGTGCGGGCGCTGACCGTCCGCATCACGCTGTCGGTCCTGCTGTTCCTGGTCCTGTTGATCGCCTGGCGTACCGGGGCTATCCAGCCTCACGGCGTAATGCCGCCGTAGGAGCGCCTTCAGGCGCGATTCGCTTTCGATTGCATAAGAAAAGTAATCGCGCCTTATGGCGCTCCTACACAGGCGCTCCTACCAGGGTCAGAGCCAGTAGACGAAGATAAAGAGCCCCAGCCACACCACGTCGACGAAGTGCCAGTACCAGGCAACCCCCTCGAAGGCGAAGTGCCGGGCCGGAGTGAAGTGCCCCTTGATGCACCGGAACAGGATCACCGTCAGCATGATCGCCCCGATGGTCACGTGCAGCCCGTGGAAGCCGGTGAGCAGGAAGAAGGTGCTGCCGTACATTCCGGCCGTATTCAGCTTCAGGTTCAGCTCTGAATAGGCGTGGAAATACTCGTAGGCCTGGAAGCCGAGGAAGATAAAGCCCAGGAGCACCGTGAGCCCGAGGAACAGGTTCAGCAGGCCGCGCTGGTTGGCCTTGAGGGCGTGATGGGCGATAGTGATGGTGACGCCGCTGGTCAGCAGGATCGCGGTGTTCAGGGCAGGAATCCCCCAGGGCCCCATGACCTTGTACTCGCCGCCGAGAGGTGCCGGCCCGCTGGAGGGCCAGGTGTTCTCAAACCCGGGCCACAGGAAATTGTTGGTAACCGTCTCGCTGCCCTCACCGCCCAGCCAGGGCAACGCCAGTTGGCGGGCATAGAAGAGCGCGCCAAAGAAGCAGGCGAAGAACATCACTTCAGACAGGATGAACCACATCATACCCATGCGGAATGACTGGTCGACCTGGTTGTTGTAGGTGCCGGCCTCGCTCTCGCCGATCACTTCGCCGAACCACAGGAACATCATCAGGATCAGGATCGCGGCACCGAGTAGTGCCAGAGGTGCCGCTGACCCGCCATTGAGCAGGATCGAGATCCCAACAAAAAGTGTGAACAGCCCGACAGAACCGATGATCGGCCAGTGGGTGCCGTGGGGGACGTAGTACTTGTCCTGTGCGTGAGCCATGACTGTCTTCCTGGGGCGAAACGGTTCAGGTGGTGGAGCCGGCGATGGGGCCTGAAATCAGCTGGGCCGTAGCCGGGCGATTGACGAAGAACGTGTAGGAAAGCGTAATGCGGTCGATGAACTCGGGCAGTGCCGGGTCCACCATGAACTGCACACCCATATCCCGACCTTCCCCGGCGGTGAAATTCTGTTGGGTGAAGCAGAAACACTGGGTCTTGATGAAGTACTTGGCAGCCTGCCCCGGCGCCACGCTGGGCACTGCCGAACCCACCAGCATGCCGTCGGTGAGGTTGCGGGCAAAGAACGCAGTGTCGTAGAGCTGGCCGGGGTGGACCTGGATCGAGCTGACCGTGGGCCGGAACTCCCAGGGCGCCTGCTCATTGAGCACGGTCACGAACTCGACCGTAATCAGCCGCTTGGAAATTTCCTGGGTCGCAGAAATGGTGGCGGCCACGGCGTTGGTTCGCCCACCGATCCCGGTGATCTTGCCCGACTCTGCTTTTGAGAAGCCTCGTTTGCGCAGAAAATCCGCGCGATCCTCGTCACTGCGCGCCACGATCTGCTGCCGCGCCGCCTTGATGCCATTCATGAAACTTTGCGGCGAGGAATTGGCAAATCGGGTCAGCGCGGGCGCTGCCTCGT
>JBBQJK010000147.1:0-6149 GCA_038325835.1 Gammaproteobacteria bacterium | reverse complement strand
ATGAGCGACTCCGGACTCCTTGAGGCAAACCGCCGCTTCTACGATGCACTGTGGACGGACGCTCGATTGATAGGCCCCGAGGCCTTCAACACCTGGCCCTTGGTGTGTTCCCTGGTCCGTACCTCGCGCCAGAGGCTGGAGGTGGCGCCCGGACTGCGTCCACGACTGCCGATCGAAGGCACGTATTGCACGGATATCAGCCTTCCCGCTCTGGCGAAACTGCGGGCACGAGGCGCACTTGCCGTGGCCGGTCTCGCGTCATCACTGCCCTTTCGCAACAACGCCTTCGATCTGGTGTGCGCCCTGGACATCATCGAGCACGTTGATGACGACGATGGCGTCTTGTCGGAACTGTCGCGCGTAGCCATGCCGGGCGCGGTTTTTCTGCTCGCGGTGCCCCTCCACCCGTCACGTTGGTCGCCTTTCGACGACTTCGTCGGGCATAAGCGGCGTTACGAGCCGGCAAGACTGATTGAGAAACTTGCCGCACACGGTTTCGTCGTGAGGCGCAGCGCTGCATACGGCATGCAACCGAGGGCATCGCGCCTGCTTGATCTGGGAATGTGGAGTCTCAAGCACCGGCGCGAACAGTCGATGTGGTGGTACAACCACCTGTTGATGCCACTTGGGCTACGTCGGCAGAAGAGTCTCGCGCTCGTCCCCGGGCTGATTGAAACCTCACAAGTGGACGAGATTCTCCTGGTCTGCAGTCATCCAGTGGCGACGAACTGAATGGTGGAAGTGGCTGTGCGCAACCGTACGTACATCTCCCTATCGACCGGCAGGAGCGACAGCGCCTACCGTTTGCTGGCAACTTCGCAAGGACATTCCCAGTGGCGTGGGGATCAACATCTTTACGCGATCGGGCAAAGTCTTGGAACCGTTAGGGGGGCTACTGAAATGTCAATTGGGACCATTCTTCTCATCATCCTGGTGATTGCGTTGCTGGGTGGCTTTACCGGAGTCGGCGGCGGCCCGTTTTACGGTACTGGCTACTACGGGGGTGGCGGCCTCGGCCTTGTGATTATTATTCTGTTGATCCTGCTAGTGCTCGGGAAGATTTGACCCGGAGGAGATCTGCAAGTATCTGGCGCTGAGCAAGTGCAACTACTGGGTGCTCATGCACCGGGCCAGGGTGCGACTGCGCCAGCGCGTGGAGAGGGGCTGGATTGGCGAAAACCGCCCGCGTCGCTGAGTTCGCCAGCCGCCACGCAGACTGATTGGCCGCCGGGTGCCCGGGCAAGGGAGTCGTCGGCCAGTCGGGCAACAACACCTGGAGGTCGGCGCGATGAAGCCGGACAAGCCTTGGCTGCCGGGGTGCGCGGCCTGATCGATCAGGTGGTCGAGCGTTTTGGTCGCCTGGACGGTGCGGTGAATACCGCCGGCACCGAAGGCCAGGTCGGCGTGGCTGGCGCGTCGGTGTACGTCGCCAGCAAACACGCGGTCGAAGGCCTGACCAAGAGCGCTGCGCTCGAAGGCGCTGCGGCGGGGGTGCGCGTCAACTCGGCCGCCCCGGGCCCGGTGGCCACCGAGATGCTCGACCGCTTCGTCGGCGGCAGCGAAGAAGCCAAGGCCGTGCCAGCATTCCTGACTAGCTCAACAAGAGGTCATGGAAAGCGCCGCGCTACGCCCGTCACCGCGGCTTTCTGAAGCGATACAGGAACTGATCGGTTTTCCCCCGTACCGAAGGATCGAACACCATCCTGGTGTGATCGTCGTTCTGATTCGCCAGGATCGAGCTTTCGGCGTCGAATGTAAATCCGGCTCCCAGCACATCCGCCCGCACTCTCGCGGGATCGATTCGGTGCAGTGTCTCGGTGGCGCTGATCCCTGACCCCGATGCAGCCACGTGATCCACCACCACAAAGACACCCCCCGGCTTTAACGCGGCAAACACCGCCTTGTTGAAGGCGGGTACATCTGCCGGTCCCATGAACTTGTCGTAGAGATCGTGGTAATTCTGCCGGATAAAAACCGCGTCAAGCCTGGACGGTAACGCCGAGTTGACGGGATCGGCACTGACGATGATGTTGGGAAACTGCATGGCAGTCTCCTTCATCATGGTCATGACTTCGGGATGCGCCTTGACGATCTCGGCGGTTTCTACCGCGTAGACAGTTCCTGTGGTCCCGACGGCCTCTGCCAGTGATGCCGTCAGGCGGCCGGCAACGACATCGGCGACCTTGTCCCCCTCTTTCACACCGATGAAAGCGATCACCTCGGGCACCTTCCAGGCGGGATCAACGCTGGGTGCCGCGGTTTGCGCTGGCGCCGCCGCAGCAGTTGATAATGCCAGCATCAATAAGAGAGCGGATTCGCGCATGGTGCATTCCTCCTGACTAAACACGTTCGCAAGTATCAGTTCCTGGGGGCCCGGTCGGTCGGGGCTGGAACCTGTCCCAACTCTAGAACTGTTGCCAGTGGTGCAGGGTGCTAGGGAAGCCCACGGTCGGCCGGCGCTTCCGGTTTCGACAGCGTGTCGTTGATACGCAGCTGCCCGTGCTTGCGCGATGACGCGAAACACCTCAGTCCCGAGCGGGGGCTACGGTGCCGGAACGCGCAGTGCCATGTGCCTTGGCCGTGAAGCAGTAAGATGACCGGCCCGGCACGTGGGTCCTCGTCGGGTGTTCACAAGGGGATGGTGGACATGGCTCACACGCTGCAGTTAGTGTGGCTTTAATAGGCTGAAGGCGCGGCAGCTCAGAGACGCTGAGCAGCAGATCGATAGCTGGCGAGTCGATTGCAGTCCCTTCGAAACGGCGGAGAACCCCACCCGTGCAAGACCGCTACGTTGATCCATCCCGAGCGCAGTTCGATGCCTTCAAGGCCCTGCCGCGCCAGGCTCCCGTGGCGATGCTAAACCTCGTACGCTACCGGGATCGCGCAGAGTATCCAGCGGACCATCCCTATGCCCGCAAGTCCCTCAGCGGGGAGGCCGCGTACGCGCGCTACGGCCAGGAGAGCGCCGCCGCTTTTGCCAGGGCCGGCGGCACCATTCTCTTCACCGGGCGGATGGCCTGCATGGTGATCGGTCCAGACGACAAGCGCTGGGACCGGGTCTTCATCGCCCACTATCCCACGGCGGCGGCGTTCCTCGGCATGCTGTCCGACCCAGAGTACAAGGCTGCGGTAGTGAACCGCACCGCCGCGGTCGAGACCTCCCGGCTGATTCGTCTCGACCCGGGGCCCAAGGACACCGGCCGGTTCGCCTGAGGCAGCATCACGAGCTCGGCGGCGGGAGCCAGCCGCCCGTCACCTGCAGTGGTGCCTGGCCCTTGCCCGTGGTGACCCAGACGGCGAGTGCGCGCCGGGGTAGCCGGAGTTCGCTGATGGGGAGCGGCACAATCTAAGCATGTCTTTCGCCTTATCGTGTATTCAAGAACGGATCCGCCCGCAACGTGGCAATCGCCGTGTCGAGAAAGGCACGGACTTTCTGCGAGACCCGTCGTCCCTGGTGGTGCACGACGTGCACGGGCCACACAGCGGGCTCGAATTCGGCAAGGACAATCCGCAGTTCCCGCGCCTTCACGTGAGCGGCGATCTGATCCGAGAGCAGACGCACTACTCCGAATCCACCCAGGGCTGCGGCAATTGCCGCATCATTGCTGGAGACCATCAGCCGCGGCTTCACTTCATAAAGCTGCTCCTTGCCCCCGACTGACAGGCGCCACTGCGGCACCGACGTGACGGCTGTCGCAGAGATGACCGTGTGGCGATTCAGGTCCTCGGGCTGCGCAGGAGTGCCGTGTGCACGCAGATAGCGGGGTGCCGCGCAAATCACCCGGCGGACGGTGCCGACACGAGTGCCTTGCAGTGAGGAATCGGGCAACTCGCCGATGCGGATAGCGACATCAATCCCCTCTTCCACAAGGTTGACGAGGCGATCCACAAACAGGCAATCGGCCTGAACTTCCGGATAGCGTTGCAGATAGGCGGTGACGATCGGCATCACATAGATCCTGCCAAACAAGGCGGGGGCGGTAAGAGTGAGCCGTCCGCGGGGTGCGGCATGCGCTTCTCCCGCAGATTCCTACGCTTCGTGTATCTCCGCGAGGACTCGCCGGCAGTCCTCGACGTCGCGCGCGCCGGCGTCCGTCACCCGCAACACCCGCGTGGTCCGGGTGAGCAGGGTTACACCGAGGTGCTGTTCCAGGTCGGCTATCGCCCGGGTAATGACGGGCGGGGACAGTTTGAGCTTGCGCGCCGCGCGGGCAAATCCAGCCTCACCCCGGATACCGTCCCTGCACCGCTCGTCTTTCGCCATCGGCTGTCGACCCGACTCTGGCACTGGGTGAATGCGCTCGCGATGTGCGTTCTGCTCATGAGCGGGCTGATGATCTTCAACGCCCACCCGAGTCTGTACTGGGGTCAGTACGGCGCGAACTCGGATACCCCGCTGCTCCGGATTGGCACGACCGGCAGCGGGGCTGATGCCACTGGCTTCCTGCAACTCGGGTCGCGGCAGTACGACACCACCGGCCTGCTCGGCCGCTGGGAGGATGCCAACGGTGTGAGTCGCTCAAGGGCGTTTCCGTACTGGGCCACGATTCCCTCCACCTACAACCTGGCTCTGGCGCGACGCTGGCACCTGTTCTTCGCCTGGGTCCTGGTGTTGAGCAGCGGCGCGTATCTTGGTTGGAGTCTGCTTAACGGCCACATCAGGCGGGATCTCGCCCCGCGGCTCCGGGAATTGAGCCCGGGCCACATCTGGCACGATATCAAGCAGCATGCCCGCCCCCGTTTTCCCACCGGGGGTGCGGCGCTCCAGTACAACATCCTGCAGAAGCTCGCCTATGTCAGCGTACTGTTCCTGATGGTGCCCCTGATCGTGCTCACTGGCATGACCATGTCCCCGGGCCTCAACGCCGCCTGGCCGGGGTTGCCGGACCTGTTCGGTGGCCGCCCATCGGCCCGCACGCTGCACTTTGTCGTCGCCACGTCGCTGGTGCTCTTCGTCTTCGTGCACCTGCTGATGGTGGTACTCGCCGGGCCCTTCAATGAAGTCCGGTCCATGATTACGGGCCGCTACCGCGTGCCACTGGAGAAGAAGTGATGACCGGCCTCTTGACCCGTCGACGAATCCTCCAGGGCCTGACGGCCACCGCGGGCGGCGTCTTGCTCTCCGGCTGCGACCGGCTGGGCGAATCGCAGACCTTTGGCGCCGTGCTGAGCTCCGCCGAAAAGCTCACCTACCGGGCCCAGCGGCTGGTCATGGGCCGCAATGCCCTCGCACGAGAGTTCTCCACCGCGGACATGTCGCCCGTGTTTCGCACCAACGGGAACACCGATCCGCGTTCTTCCGACTACCAGCGCCACCGGGCCGAGAACTTCGCGAACTGGCGCCTTGCAGTCGATGGGCTCGTGGGTCGGCCCCTTTCCTTGTCCCTGGCGGAGTTGCGCGCGCTGCCGGCACGCTCACAGATCACCCGCCACGACTGCGTCGAAGGCTGGAGCGCCATCGGCCAGTGGGCCGGCCCGCCCCTCAAGTTACTGCTCGACGCGGCGGGCGTGCAGCCGCGAGCCGAGTATGCTGTGTTTCACTGCGCTGACGATTTTAGTGACGTCCCCTATTACGAAAGCATGGATCTCGTGGACGCCTACCACCCGCAGACGATTCTGGCGCACACCATGAACAACCGGGTGCTGCCCGTCGGGCATGGCGCACCCATCCGGCTGCGCGTCGAGCGCCAGTTGGGCTACAAGCACGCCAAGTACGTCATGCGCGTCGAACTGGTCAGTGACCTGGCGAGCATCGGGGCCGGCAAGGGCGGCTTCTGGGAGGACACGATCAACTACGAGTGGGATGCCGGCATCTGAGGCGGCAGTGCTGCCTCTCCATGGGTGCCAGCCCGATACCTGAGCTTGAATTTGGCAATGCGCTGCCGGGATTCCGGTGTCGTGATTCTGGCGGAGCAGATTTCCTGCCAGTTGCTGCTTTAATCACGGCGGGTTGAGGTGCCGGGCGCCGTTCGCTGATGTTCTGCTCAAGCGGTGTCACGGCCAACGCCGGTCAAACCCAGGCGATGCGAAGCTCCGACCGTATATGCAGCAACCCGCGGCGGATAAGCGTCTTGACGCTGCCCAGCGGGAGGTTCAGGCGACTCGAGATCTCGCGGTGGGAATACCCTCCGTACAGCGACATGGACAAC
>JBBQJK010000146.1:0-6173 GCA_038325835.1 Gammaproteobacteria bacterium | reverse complement strand
GCATACAGGAGGTCGACCCGCTCGTCGCCACGCAGGTAGTTCGCCGCATCGACGCTGCGATGGATGCAGTGATAGCCCAGCGCCTTGAGCTCCCGTTCGCTGTCGTCCGCACGGTCAGCGTCGACCAGCAGATCGACGTCCTGAGTGGCCCGGATGACCTGGTAGGGCGCGAGGGCCAGGCCGCCGATCAGCGCAGTCGGTGCGCCGATACGGTCAAAACCAGCCAGGACCTCCTGAATCTGTCTGCCAAGCCGGGATGCGGGCGCCATGGCGTGATCCTGCCAAGGTCGGCCGCACAAGTCGACCTGCAGCAGCGCGGCGCTATCGCCGTCGCCGTCGCCCGCGATGCCTCTAAAGGTCTCAACCAGTGGCCAGCCGGCGGCGACGGATCAACCCCAGTGCCGCCAGGCCTGCCCCGAACAGGGGTAACGCTGCGGGAATCGGCACGATCGTTGCCGAATAAACCCCGATCCCGCCGCCGCCGAGCTCGTAACCTCCCAGCAGAAGCGCCTGGCCGGTGGGGCTGTTCGCCGCGTCAATGAACAACAGCGATTCCGGCGCGAGAAGTCCGTTGCTGAGACTGTTGATGTAGTCCAGCAGGACCGGGTTGTTGGGGTCCGTCAGATCGTAGGCGAGCAGCCCGTTCTGCCGCTCCATGCCGATAAACATCACAGACGAACCGCCAATGTTTGCCACAGCCAGCGCCTCAGGCTCGGGACCCTTGTCCGGGGAGCGGGCGTCGAAGTTGCTCAGGAACCCATCCGTGATGTTGTGCTTCAGCGGGTCGAGGCTGAGCAGGATGCTCTCCAGGGAGCCGCTGTCCTTGACCAGGGCGCCCGTCGCCGCATCCCAGATCGAGAACGACCGGGTTCCCGTCATCGTCAGCACATCAATGTCGCCATCGGCGTCCGTGTCGCCATCCAGCCTGGACACGCGCAGGCGCCCAAGGGCCCCGTTCGCCCGGTAGTTGCCGCCGTAGAGCGAGTTCAGCGTGGCGGCGACGGTTGCATCCACTGACCCCGCGCCGGAGGCCGGGAGGGCGGACACGCGGACCCGATCCGCGTCATCGACCCGGAAGTCGCCTTCGTTGGCGGTCACGATGTAGGTCGTCCCGGCCAGCTGGAAGCTGGCGATGGTGTCCGGCATCGGGAGACCGGCGACCTGATCGTTGATGATGGCAGCCGCCGTGCCGCCCGGGCCGTCCAGGTCCGAGGCGTCGATGGTCTGCGTGATCCGCCCGAGGCTGCGGATGGCCGTCCACTTGCCGGCTGCCAGGTCGAACTCCGCCAGTGCGTTGTTCTCCTGGAGGCTGACAAACAACTTGCCGTTCTGTTCCGTCAGATACTCGGGTTCTATGTGGCGGAAGCGGTTCGCCACCGCGCCCGCGGTGACATCGTTGTAGCGGATGCCGCTGACGGACACACCAGAGGCCAGATTCGTGGCCTGAAAATCGTAAGTGCTGACGGCGGAGTTGCTGAGGCTGGTTACGTCACCGATCGTGCTCACTGTCGAGAGATCGATGATGCTGATGGAGCCCGGGGCGTCCGTTGCGCCGCCGCTCGTGTACTCGCCCTCATTGATGACGTAGAGCTTGCTGCCGTCGGCGGAGAACTTCACGCTGTCCGGGTGGAAGCCCACATCCAGGGTCTTGATGGCACCCACGCTTCCGGTGCGGTAGTCATAAAAGCCGATCTTTCCCTGGGTCGTGCCGTTGGCCGTGGGTATCAGGGTGACGACGCCGAAGCCGCGCTGCAGGGGGTCTATGGCCGTGGACGACGCATCCCGGACGGTGCCCGCGCCGAAAGCCGTATTGAAGGTAACAATACCGCGCTCACCGAGACTGCCCGTATTGCCGAGCGTCAGCACCTGCACACCAAACCCGCTGGTTCCGGCCATGGTGCTGACGACGGTGTTCTGGTCACGGGAGAAATCGACAATCTCCGCGCTGCCATTGCGCGCTCCATTCGCGGCTGTGAACGAGTTGAGGAGCTGCAGGTCGATCTGAACGGCGTTCGCCGGCAGGATGGAACTCGCGGCTGCAACCAGGACGACGGATGCAACGATCTTGCCGGTTCTGCGCGTCACGGACTGATCTCCTGTGGATATTCTTGGGGGAATTCTGGCGGGTGAGATTAGGCAACAACTGTGAAATCACGGTGACAACGTGTTAACGAATCAGAATGCGCGGCCGCGACTGCCTACCAACGTTCCGGCCGGGTCATCTTCCCCCTCGGCGGCACCCGCCGGAACTCGAGCCCGTCATTGCGCTGGATGAGGTTCAGGGCGGCGGGCAGCAAAGTCTGGACATATTCATCCAATTTGCACGATCAGTATGGACAGTCCGGCGGGTGAGGTAAGCTTCTGCCGTAGGGCCATGCGCAATCAAGCCATCGAGCGAATCATGACGTCCCCGGCCGTGGTCATCGGGCCGGACGCCACGCTGGGCGAGGCCTGCGACCTCATGGCGCGGGAGCATCTGCATCATCTCCCGGTGGTCGACGCTGGCCGGCTGGTCGGGATCGTCAGCACCACTGACCTCATTGCGCGTTCGGGCGGGACCGAACCCGACGTGGGTCGCATCCGCGTCGCCGAAGTCATGCATCGCGACCCGATCTCGCTGAGCCGCAAGGCGACGCTCGACGACGCTGCGGTCCTGCTCGCTGGCGGCAGGTACCACTCGCTTCCCGTGACGGAAGCTGACGGCACGGTAGTGGGCATTGTGACGTCGACCGATCTGATCGTCGTGCTGCTGCACCAGCTGCCGCCCTCTGCGGGGCCCGGGATGGGAGTGGGCGATGTCCGCGTGCCAGCACCGGCGGCCGACGACTTTGCTGACCCGGCGGCGCTCGAGGCTGCTCTTAATGAAGTGGAGCGGCTGCTCCGGTCGGGCGGCGCCCCAGAGCGGCTGGTGCATGCCCTCCAGTTTCTCGCGATCAGATCCCGTGAACTCGAAAGCGTTCGGCGCGCGGCGGATGTCTACCTCCGCTCCGGCCAAGGCGAGCATGAACACACGGTGCTGGTCCGGGCCCTCGCCAAGGCCTGCGAACACCTCGGCCCCACCGTGGCATCGGGCCGGCTCTAGGGGTTGCTTAGGCCAGCGGCGGCGTTTTCCCCGTCACACCCGAGCACAGGACGAACACAGTTCCTCCCCGAAGGACCGCTGTCAGCCGTGTCCTACGGTCCCGCGCGGGTAACCCGCACGCCAAGCCTCCGCACGCGCGCGTAAGCTCGGCGTTGGGGCTGCCGGGCGACAGTCCGGCCGTCAACGGATGCCAACCCAAGGAAACCCCATGAAGATTCTGATGATCCTGACCTCCCACGACCAACTGGGCAACACCGGCAAGAAGACCGGCTTCTGGCTGGAGGAGTTCGCCGCGCCTTATTACGTCTTCAAGGACGCAGGTGCCGAGCTCGTGCTCGCATCGCCCAAGGGCGGACAGCCGCCGCTGGACCCCAAGAGCGACGACGCAGACGCGCAAACCGACGACACGCGCCGCTTCAGGAAGGACAAGGCTGCCCTAGAGGCGCTGGCGCACACCACCCGGTTGTCCGAGGTGTCCCGCGCTGGGTTCGACGCCGTGTTTTACCCGGGCGGCCATGGTCCGTTGTGGGACCTGGCCGAGGACGCTGACTCCATCAGACTGGTCGAGGGGATGGCCGCGGCCGGCAAGACGGTATCTGCAGTCTGCCACGCGCCGGCCGTGTTCCGCCATACGAAGGCGCCCGACGGCTCGCCGCTCGTCAAGGGCAAGAAGGTCACCGGCTTCACCAACACAGAGGAAGAGGCGGTGCAGTTGACGAAGGTCGTGCCTTTCCTGGTGCAGGACATGCTGGAATCGAACGGCGGTGTCTACAGCAAGGGCGACGACTGGCAGTCCTACGTGGTCACCGACGGCAAGCTGGTCACCGGTCAGAATCCTGCATCTTCGGCCGCGGCCGCTCGCGCCGTACTGGCGCAACTCAAACGCGATTGATGCGCAGCGTATGGATACTGTCGATCATTGGCCTTGTTGGGGGCTGTGCGCGGTTAACAGACAGTCAGGTACCGGAGCCGCCGTGGCCGCAGGCCCTCGCGGTCGTCTTCGACATTGACGGCACCTTGACTCCCGACGTCCAATCAATAGCCACTGTGCGCCCGGATGCCTCACAGGCTGTTCGACGTTACTTTGACAAGGGCTACAGAGTCGTCTACCTGAGCACTCGATCCAGCCTCCTGCAAAACGGCATACCGGGTTGGCTCAAGGCGAAGGCCTTTCCTGAGGGCAGTATCCATGTCGGTCAAACCAGCAAGGATGACAAGGACCCGGCACTGTTCAAACTCCGGATACTGAAGGAGTACCAAGCGCGAGGTTGGCGACTGATCGGTGGCTACGGCGACTCGTCTACAGACTTCGAGGCCTACGCCGGCGCCGGCATCCCGAAGAACCTGGTCTTTGCGCTGCGACGGAAGGGTGCGTCACGTTGCCAGCCAGGTGCGTGGCAAAGTTGCCTTCAGGGCTGGACCGAACATTTGACCTACATCGACCAACGGCGCGATTGACGCCCCGAGGAAAGGTCCTGCCCATGCTGCGCGTCTGCGGCGACTCCTCGGCCGGCCAGCCGAGCGGGAGGCACAGCTGCAGCCGCGGATCGCCGACGGGTATGAGGCCCTCGAGCTGATGGAGGAGCACCTCCGGTCCCACGCCTACACCCACGTGGCCCACGAGGAGCGGCTGCGTCGTGCGCTCGCTGGTCGGCACCGTCCGCTGTAACCCTTCTGATACCGCCCCACTACTGACTCTGTAACCGCTGCCTTCCTAAACTGCCCGCCGTTCATTACTCCCGCAGAAGGAAGTGCCGATGTTTACCCGAACCCTCCAGGCTGGCGTCCTCGTGAGCCTGCTCCACGCCGCCAGTACAATGGCCCAGACCGCGGACGTGACCGACCTCCAGCGGCGCCTCGAAGAGCAGGAGCGGAAGACGGCGGTTCTGGAGCCCAAGCTCGAGATTAAGGACGAGACCACCAAGGCCGCCCTGCCCAGCACGCCCGTCATCAAGGCAGGATCCAAAGGGTTTTCGATCGCCTCCCAAGACAACGCCAACGGCATCAAGTTTCGCGGCCTCGTCCGTATCGACGGCCGGAACTTTACCGACAACTCGAACATGGGCGGCGCGGACCAGTGGCAGGCCACCCGCGTGCGCCCCTGGGTCGAAGTAACGCTATACAACTTTGTAGACTTCCGGATCATGCCGGATTTCGGCAGGGGTCGAACCGTCCTCCAGGATGCCTGGAGCGCCTGCAATCCGCCGCGGATATCCGCCTCCAGCAGCGCGGCTACCCGACCAGCCTCGCGCCCAACCGTGATCTGGGGCTGCAGTTCAGCGGCAACCTGCTGACGGACACGCTGACCTACCAGGTCGTGTTCAGCAACGGGTCGAATGACGGCGGCAGTAGCGAGACCTTCGGCGACGCCGACGTGAACAACGACAAGGAGTGGGCGCTGCGACTCTTTTCCCACCCTTTCATCAATACCGGCAACTTTTACTTGCGCGGTCTGGGTCTTGGCGTGGCTGGAACCTTCTCCCACTCGCAGGCCACCAACGCCCAGACATTGTTGCCCTCGTTCGCTACCCCAGCGGGGCAGACCTTCTTTAACTACCGCGGTTCTACGGCGGCGGGCGCCGTCCCGGCCACGAATGCGACGATCGCCGACGGGGACCGGTTCCGCATTTCGCCCCAGCTGTACTACTACGTCGGCAGCTTTGGCCTGTTAAGTGAGTACATCACGGTGGAACAACACGTCTCCCGCCAGGCTACGGCCGCCGACCCGGTCCGCCGCGACGAACTGGAAAACACCGCCTGGCAGGTCCAGCTGTCCTGGTTTGCCACGGGTGAGGAAGAAACCTACAAGGGCTTCACACCAAACTCCGTGTTCACCCCGGGCGGACCAGGGTGGGGTGCTCTGGAGTTCGTGGGGCGCTACATGGAGCTGGACGTGGATGACGCAACATTCACGGCTGGCGCATTGTCCCATGCGGACCCGGCCAAGAGCTCCAGCAAAGCCAAGTCCATCGGCGTCGGCGCCAACTGGTACCTGAACCAGAACCTGAAGGTGTTGCTCGAGTACGAGAACACCCGGTTCGACGGCGGGGCGGCGGGCGGCGCCGACCGGGATGATGAGAATGCAGTCCTG
>JBBQJK010000145.1:0-6189 GCA_038325835.1 Gammaproteobacteria bacterium | reverse complement strand
GAACTGCAGCCTCGACCTTCCCGTGAAGCTGATTGCCGTTTCAGAGGGGGGCATCGGGGGCTGGTGTCTGGGCGGCGGCGAGGAGCACCTGCGCATCTGTCGCGATGTCGTGCCGGAAATTCCCGGCAAGGAAACCCGGTATCTCGGCGACCTGGCCAAAGAGCTCGGGGTCTACATCATCGCGCAGATGGTCGCCAAGGATCCGGAGCTGATGGAGGACAGGGTGTTCAACATTGCCTTCATCATCGATCCCCAAGGCGAGGTGATCCACAAGCACTACAAGACGGCGTTCTACCAGCGGGAACCCAACGTGGCGCCCAGTGACATCTGGAATGTGTACCTGAAGAAGTTCGGCAATGATCCCGTAAAGCTCTTCAAGGCCATTTTTCCGGTAGCGAAGACCGAGATCGGCAATATCGGCACCCTGATCTGCGCCGAGGGGAGCTACCCGGAGGCGGCGCGCGGTCTCGCCATGAATGGTGCCGAGATCATCTGGCGTACCCAGTATCCCGAGCCCTGGATGGGCAACGGCATCGCCGAAATCCAGAACCGCGCCCACGCGGTCTTCAACAACTGCTACGTGCTGGCGCCAAACATCGGCGCCATCTATTTCCCGGGTGGCGAGCACCAGATGAGTTGTGGCAAGAGCCAGATCATCGACTACCGGGGCAACATCATCTCCGAGTACCTGGGCGGCGGCGAGACCCTGGTGAGCTCTGTCCTGGACATCGATGGCCTCCGGGACTTTCGTGTGCGCGCCCAGTGGCAGAACCTGATCAAGGACATGCGGGTGGAGGAATACAAAACCATCTACGACTCCGCAATGGCCCGGGGCGGCATCTACCCAAGGAACCTCTGCATGGAGGAGCCACCATTGACCGAAGCCGACCAGCTGGAGCTGGTCAAGCACCAGATCAACAAGATGGTGGACTGGGGCGTGTTCACGCCCCCCAGGGACTGGGAGCCCTACGCAGTAAAGCCCGAGGTCACCGATCGGCTTAACAAAGCAAAGAAACTGTAGGAGCGGCTTAAGCCGCGACCGGCTAAACTCCGCGCCCTCATGCTGACCTTCCGGAACCTTGCCCTGCGGCGCGGCGAGCAGCTGCTTCTGTCTGACGTGGATCTGAGCCTTCACGCCGGCAGCCGCGTGGGCGTCGTCGGACGGAATGGGAGCGGCAAGTCGAGCCTTTTCGCCATCGTCCAGGGTGATCTGGATCCCGATCGCGGTGACCTAGAGCTGTCTGGCCGGGTCCGCATTGCCAGTGTGGCCCAGGAGACGCCGTCCCTGCCGGATCCCGCGGTGGATTTCGTGATGTCCGGTGACCTTCTGGTCTGGGAGGCCACCCGGGCCGAGCGGACGGCGATGGACGCCGAAGACTATGAAGCGGTGGCTGTGGCCCACCAGCGGCTCGCCGAGCTCCAGGCCTACGACGCCGAGGCCCGGGCGGCCCGGTTGCTCCATGGCCTCGGGTTTCCGGCTGTCACCCACGACAAGCCCGTGGGTGAATTCTCCGGAGGCTGGCGCGTTCGTCTGAATCTGGCCCGGGCGCTGATGACGCCGTCGGACCTTCTGCTTCTCGACGAGCCCACGAACCACCTGGACCTGGACGCCGTCCTCTGGCTCGAGAACTGGCTGCTCAATTACCCGGGCACCCTGCTGATCATTTCCCACGACCGGGAGTTTCTCGATGGCGTGACCAGCCACACGCTGCACCTGCATGATGCTCGAGCGAAGCTCTACACGGGCAACTACACCTCCTTCGAGCGCCAGCGCTCAGAGCACCTGCGCCTGCAACAGATAGCTTTCGAGAAGGAGCAGGTGGAACGGGAACACCTGCAGAAATTTATCGCGCGCTTCAAGGCCAAGGCGAGCAAGGCGAAGCAGGCCCAGTCGCGGATGAAGCGGCTGGCGAAACTGGCGGGCACCGAAGCCGTGCGGGCAGAACATGCCCTGCACATCAGCTTTGACGCGCCACCAAAGTTGCCCTTCTCACTGATCCGCCTGAACCATCTGGAGGCCGGTTACAGGGCCGCCGCCCCCCGGGACGTGGACGAGCACCTGCCGGGCGAGCTCGCCACCGGGCGCTCCGATATCACCATTCTCAAGAACGTGGGCTTCGGCCTCGAGGCGGGCGACCGGGTCGCGCTACTGGGACCGAATGGCGCCGGCAAGTCCACGCTCGTCAAGACCTTGGTCGGCGAGCTGCCGCTGCTTGGCGGCGAACGCAATGTGCACGGTGACTTGCGCATTGGCTACTTCGCCCAGCACACCGTCGAAAGCCTGCGGGCCGGGGCGACGCCGATGGACCATCTCCGGGACATTGCCCCGGAGGCGTCTACCCAGGACATGCGCAGCTTTCTGGGCCGCTGGTATTTCTCCGGTCAGCGGGCCTTCCAGTCCGTTGATGTCTTTTCCGGCGGGGAGCGGGCCCGGCTCGCCCTGTCCCTGATTGCGTGGCGCAAGCCCAACGTGCTGCTCCTCGACGAGCCCACTAACCATCTGGACCTGGACATGCGCGAGGCCCTCGCCGAGGCCCTGTCCGATTTCGACGGTGCGATCGTGCTCGTGTCCCACGACCGGCACCTGATCGGGCTGGTCTGCGACACCTTCTGGCGTGTGGCCGATGGACGCGTGGAGCCGTTCGAGGGCGATCTGGACGAGTACGCCACCTGGCTCAGTGCCCGGGCGAACAAGTCAGCATCAGGCACCGAGCCCGGCCGGGTGCCAGAGGCGCCAGCCGCCAGCGATCGCGCTCGTGCCACGGGCAGGGCGAACGGCACCGCTAATCCGAAGCTTAAGGGTAACCAGACGGCGAAGCCGGACCAGAGCACCAGCCGGCGGCAGCAACAGCTGGCCAAACTGGAGGCCAGAATTCAGGCGAGCGCGGCGGAACTATCGGTTCTGGAAGGTCAGCTGGCGGAGCCGGGCCTCTACGCAGCAGAGCCCCAGGCGCTGCAAGGGCTGACCGGTCGCCATGCGGCGGTGCAGAAGGCCCACGAGGCCCTCGAAACCGAGTGGCTCGAACTTTACGGTCAGCTTGAGGCGGGCTGATCTTTCGCGATCCGGGCCCGCCGCTCCCGGCCCTTGCCCCGCCGGTTACCCCCGGCCAGCGTGGGGGTAAAGCCCGCGAAGGTGCCCCAGCCCGTTCGCCGCTCCTCCGGGTCGCGCCGGTCCCCATGGTGGCTGTAGGCACACTGGCACTTTTGCTGGTCGCAGCCTGACAGCGGCAGAGACGGGGCTTCCTCCGGCAGGAAGCGCTGGCCGGTCAGGCCCTGGATGGCCGGACAGGCGTGCCGGCCGGGTTTCAGGGAAATGCCGTGAAAGCGCCGCGCCAGCTTTTGCTTCAAACCTGCGGATCCCCGTCCCGGCGGCTGGATCGGCGTGGCCGCAGGTCGGGCATCCCGGCTCCGGACAGGCGCGAGGGCGGTGGGGATGGAATCAGCCGCGTCCAGCGCCCGCTGCCGCCAGAGGCGGTAAAGGAACGGCGCTGCCAGACCGATGCTGGTGCCCAGGATTGCCCAAAGAATGCCATTCATCGCCGCAGCCCTCCCACCAGAGCTAGCGAGCCCTTAACGGCCTCGATTCTCCCCACGTCCCTGGGGAGGGTCGCGGTCGGCCGTCACAGTGCTACAGCACGGCAGAGGACAGGGCGGGGCGCCCCGGGATCCTTCAGGGGTCAGTCCTCGGCCAGGGGCGTGACCAGCCACAGGATCAGGTAGACCAGCAGGCCCGGGAAGGCGGCACTGAGGATGGATACCAGGATGTAGGCCAGCCGAACGGCGGTCGGGTCCCAGCCCAGCCACTCGGCTAGACCGCCGCACACGCCGCCCAGCATCTTGTTCTTCCGGGAGCGTCGGAGGAGGGGTTTTGGAGTTTCCATCGGTATCCCCTGACAGGCTAGAATGGCGGATTAACCAATCACACCACAAAAGACGAGAGCATGGCTAGGAAGAAAGACCTTAACCTCTACCGCAACATCGGCATCGTGGCCCACATCGACGCGGGCAAGACCACGACCACCGAGCGCGTCCTCTATTACACCGGTCGCAAGCACCAGATCGTCGAGGTGCACGACACCAAGGACGGCAAGGGCAGCACGACCACGGACTACCTCGAGCAGGAGCGCAAGCGTGGCATCACGATTCAGAGCGCTGCGGTCTCGACGGAGTGGAAGGGCTACCAGATCAACGTCATCGACACCCCCGGTCACGTGGACTTCACGATCGAGGTGAATCGCAGCCTGCGGGTGCTCGACGGGGCCGTGGTCGTTTTCGACGGCGTAGCCGGTGTCGAACCCCAGACCGAAACCAACTGGCGCCTCGCCAACCAGTACAACGTGCCCCGCATCTGCTACATCAACAAGATGGACCGCATGGGCGCGAACTTCGGCCATTGCGTCAAGGGCATTCGCGAGCGCCTCGGCGCCAACATCGTGCTCTGTCACATCCCGCTTGGTAGCGATACCGAGTTTACCGGCATGGCCGACCTCATCGCCGGCGTTGCCTATATCTGGGCGTCCGACGACAAGGACAGCGAGTGGGAAACTGTCCCCCTCGACCAGCTGAAGGGCCGCTTCAACTTTTCGACGAGCCGGGACAACGTGTGGATCGACGACATTCCGAAGCTCCGGCAGGACGCGCTGGAGACCGCCCTGGCCTTCGACGATGAAGCGTTCATGGAATTTGTGGAAAACGGCAAATTCGATCCCGACGTTCTCAAGACCTGTATACGCAAGGGCACGGTCGCTGGGCAGTTGGTTCCGGTTTTCTGCGGCTCCTCCTTCAAGAACAAGGGCGTGCAGCAGTTGCTCGACGCCGTCGTAGACTACCTGCCGTACCCGGGTGAGACCGGCGGTATTGCTCTCGTGGACGAGGATGGCAAGTCGATCGGCACGCAGGAGGTAAGCGACGAGGCGCCGGCCCGCGCGCTGGCCTTCAAGGTGATCAACGACCAGTTCGGCACGCTCACCTTCGCGCGCATCTACTCGGGCACCATCAAGAAGGGTGACACCCTGATGAACGTGACCCGGGGCAAGAAAGAAAAGGTGGGGCGTATCGTCGAGGTCCAGGCGAACGCGACCAAGGATATCGATGAGGCCCGCGCCGGCGACATCTGCGCCTTCGTGTCGATGAAGGACACCGAAACCGGCGACTCCCTCAGCGATCCGGCGCATCCCGCTCTGCTCGAGCGCATGCGCTTCCCCGACCCGGTCATCAGCGTCTCTGTGGAGCCGAAGACCCGGGCAGACGTCGACAAGATGTCGACGGCGATCTACAAGATGGTGAAGGCCGATCCTTCCCTGCGGCTCGAAGTGGACCACGATACCGGTCAGACCATCCTCAAGGGGATGGGCGAACTGCACCTGGAAGTGACCATCGACCGCATGCGCACTGAGCTGGGCGTGGAAGCCAACATGGGCAAGCCCCGGGTTAGCTTCCGGGAAGCCTTTGGCACGACGCTTGAGCGCGTCTACACCCACAAGAAGCAGTCCGGTGGTTCCGGTCAGTACGCCGAGATCAAGATGATCTTTGAACCTGGCGAGCCCGGCAGTGGCGTGCAGTTCTCCGACGAGGTCGTCGGTGGACGCATTCCCCGGGAGTTCATTCCCTCCGTCGAGTACGCGATCCGCACCGAGTGCAAGCGTGGGCAGATTGCGGGCTATGAGGTGGTGGATTTCAACGCCCGCCTCATCGATGGCAAGTATCACGACGTGGACAGTTCGGCACTGGCCTTCGAAATCGCCGGGCGAGCCATGTTCCGGGAAGCCCACAAGGCCAGCAAACCAAAGCTGCTGGAACCGATCATGCGCGTTGAGGTCGTTCTCGACGCGGACTATCTCGGCGAGATCATCGGCGACTTCAACCGGCGCCGGGGTTCCGTAACGGAGCAGGGCCAGAAGGGCCCCTCGGCCTACGTCCAGGGATTCATCCCGCTGGCGGAAATGTTTGGCTACATCAACTTCCTTCGGTCCGCGACAAGCGGCCGCGGGACCTTTACGATGGAGTTCGGCCACTACGCCGAGGTGTCGGCGGGCCTGGTGGAAAAGCTGATGGAGCGCGAGACGAAGTAGGAGCGCCAACCAGCGCGACCTTCACCAAACAAAGGGCCGGTTCATCCGGCCCTTTTTTTTACCGGGAAGTCCCCCCTGACGGGGCTGCGGCCTGCTTGCCCGCACTCTACAATCCCCG
>JBBQJK010000144.1:0-6215 GCA_038325835.1 Gammaproteobacteria bacterium | reverse complement strand
GAAGAAGCCGCCTGCCATCCTGAAGGCCGCCTCGATCATCTGCATGGGCTCCGCGTCGTTGCTCTTGGCGATGGAAATGACAATATGCGCCATCGAGCCGAACTTTGGGTCGAGGTACACGTTGATGTCCCTGATCTGGGGCAGTTGCCTGCGCAGGGCGCCGGCCAGGCCCCGCTGGATCGAGAAGATCGCCATCGAGCCCAGCGTGTTGTGCTCCGGGTTCTTGCCCGCCAGGATCGAGTAGAACATGGCGTCCTTGCGGTGCGTGATGGCGGTGATCTCGGTGACTGGCGCGGTCTCCGGGCCGTACTGGCCGGCAAATTCGCCCAGCGTGTTCACGATCTTCCGGGAGAAGTCCACGCGACCCTCGATGATCATCTCGGCATTCGCGGGGACCAGCAGATCGCTGGTTTCACACTTCACGAGATCAATGGCCTTGCCCTGCAGGGCGCCGGCGACATCGAGTTCCGACTGGTCGGCCGGCAGCTTGCACGCCGCCGCCATCTGCAGGGCCGGTTCCACGCCGATGGCCAGGGCAATGGGCATGGACGTGCCGTTGTTCTCGGCATGCTGATAGAAGGTCCGGAGGTCGGACAGGGAGCTGGCGTTCACGGCGACGATGTTCTTGCCCAGAATCAGGGTGCGATACACGCCGACATTCAGCTGCCCCGTGTGGGGGTTGCGCGAAAAGCCGCAGGCCGCCGTGATAAATGCGCCGCTGTCCAGTTCGAAGACAGTGGGCACGGGAATATCCGCCAGGTTGATCTCGCCGCCGGTGCGCACGACATCCTTCACCGGGCCGGTGGCCACCACCCTGGGGGCAATGCGGCTGGCCTTGGCTTTCTCGAAGCGGGCGTCCATGTCCCGGGCTGTGAAGGGGTCGCCGGGCCGGATGCCGAGAGCCCAGCCGTAGCACTCGATCCGGTTGAGCACGCCGCCGATCACCGGAAACTTCGCACCCTTTACGTTCTCGAAGATGAAGGCCTTGCGCTGCTTCTCGATCTGCTCCATGACGGCCGGCATCTCGAACTTGGGCTCAACGGCGCGGCTGATGCGGTACAGCTCGCCGCGCTCCTCAAGAATCTTCACCAGGCCTCTGAAATCCAGCACGGGGCGGTCTCCTGCGAATACGGTCCTGCCCGCCCATTGTAAGGGCGGCGCAGGAGTACCGGCAGTCCCGTCGGGCTGGTGTCCGCAGGTCGGGGTCAGCCCCTAAGGCACTAACCCGGACGGCCCGGGCGGCTGGCCGAATCTGGCCTTGAGGCGCGCGCCGTCGTTGGAGTCGACGATACCGTTACCGTTCAGGTCCCGGTCCGGGAAGGCGGATGAGCCAAAGGCCACCTTGAGCAGCGCCCCGTCCTGGGAGTCCACGACGCCATTGTTGTTGAAGTCCGGGTCGCACAGATTCCCGTACCCGTCCCCGTTGGTGTCCCGCTGGTTGGCGTTCGCCAGCAGCCTGCAGTTGTCCAGGCTATCCGGTACCCCATCGCCGTCAGTATCGGGGGCGAGATCAGGCACAAAGCCCAGGTTCAGGAGCACGATGCGGGCCGGACTCGTGTCTGAGTACTTGGAGACGCGGATGAGGACGTCCTCGCCTGCAGCCATCGAGGACTGGGCATAGGAGTCGAAGGGCACGCCTGCATCCGCCGAGTTGCAGGCTACCGGATCGGGGGACGTTCGCCAGTCGTCGTTGCAGGCGCGTTGCGTCAGCCCATCCCCCGAGTACAGCGCAAGTATCGTGTCCGTGCCGGAATCCAACCCGCCCAGATCGTGGGTACCGCAGGTGCTGGCGCGCAGGGTGCCGGCCATCGGCGCCGTGTAGCGGAACCAGATATCCGGCTGGGTAACGCCGTTATCGCAGGTTGAACTCCCGTCCCGAGTTGCCAGAGCGAGGGACCCGCGGAACTGCCCCTGGCCGACCACCAGAGCCTGGCTCCGGGCGTCGTTCGGGGGTGTCACCGGCTGCCAGTCGGGGGTCCGATCCGCTGCCGGATTCTGGCTGAGGTTGGTCGTGTTGCCGAAGCCGTCGGTGGTCAGGATCTCTGCATTGCCGTCCCGGTTGCTGGTGAAGGCGATCCTGCTGCTGTCGGGAGACCAGGCGGGATCCTGGTCCGTCGCCGGGTTGTTGCTCCGGTTAGTCTGCAGGGAACCGTCGGCGTTCATCACGTAGATCTCTGCGTTGCCGTCGCGGTCGCTCCAGAAGGCGACCTGCGCACCATCCGGCGACCAGTCCGGGCGCTGGTCGGCACCAGGGACGCTGGTGAGCCGGGTCGGGTTCAAGCCGTTCGTGTTCATCAGCCAGATTTCCGGGTCGCCAAACGTGAACTGCGTGAATGCGATCCGGGTGGCGGCTGGCGACCAGGCGGGTTCAAGTTCCTCCTCGGGGCGATCGCTCAGGCTGGTCGGGTTGGCTCCGTCGGCGTCCATGACGTAGACCCGGGGCTTGATGCCGTCATCCTGCGTAAAGACGATCCGGCTGCCATCGGGGGACCAACCGGGCAGCGTGTTGGACACCGTGGTGGTGGTCAGGCGGAGCGGGTTGTTGCCGTCAGCGTCCATGACGTAGATCTCGTCATTGCCGTCCCGGTTGCTCGAGAAGACGATTCGGGTACCGGCCGGCGACCAGGCCGGATCGCTGTCTCTCGCCGTGTTGTTCGTGAGGCGGATCGGGTTCGACCCATTGGCGTCCATGACGTAAATCTCGTCGTTGCCATCCCGGTCGCTGGTGAAGGCGATCTTGCCATTCCCGCCCGGGAATCCCGCGTAGGCTGGGAACGCCAGCGCCCCCAGGGCCGTCAGCACCATCAGTCGGCTGCCGGGGTCGCGAAACAGCGGATGGACAAACGGCCCGTTGCCGCGGGTCTTCCCTGTGGTGTGCCCTGAGGTGGGCTCTGTGCTAAGCATTGCTGTTCTTCCTGTTATTGCTGTCGGTGTAAACCATATCCCAGACGGCTCCCGTCCGCTGACTGTGAGCGACATAAGGATTAGATTTTCGCGGCCCAGAACGCCCGGATGAGTGGGCTGCGGAGTTTCTTCTCCAGCGTGAACAAGCCCACTTCGTAGGGGGCCAGGGCCGGCCGCACCTGCAGCAGGCGCACCTTGCCCGCCAGTGGGCTGGCCTCCAGCACGATCTCCGGTACGACGCCGACACCGAATCCCAGGCTGACCATGCTGACGATCGCCTCATTGCCTGCGACCTGGGCATAGACCCGCGGTTGCACGCCGAGTTCCCGGAACCACTGGTCGGTGCGTTGTCGGGCCAGTCCGCTCTCCGGCAGGATCATCGGTGTCATGGCCCATTCCCGGGGTTTGGGCCGCGGTTTGCCGACCGGCGCGATAAACACGAGGCGCGAGCGGGTGATTGGCTTGAACGCGAGTCCCGCGGGCAGCACGTCGGGTCGCGCACCAATGGCGATATCCTCGCTGCCCGCCATGACCCGCGCGATGGCGTGCTCGGGGTCGCCGGTGTGCAGCTTGAGCTCGATGCGGGGATGGTCGCGGCGCAACTTGCCCAGGAGTTCGAAGAGAAAGCTGTAGCTGGCCGTCACCGAGCAGTAGAGGCTGACCTCACCCTGCAGGTCGCCCGACTGCTCCTGGACCGTGTGCCGGACCACGTCCCAGCCGGTCAGCACGTCCCGGGCCCAGGCGAGGAAGGTCTCGCCCTGGCGGGTCAGGGTGACTGAGCGGTTGTCCCGCTCGAAGAGCAGGGCCCCGACGTCCTTCTCCAGTTGCCGGATGCTGCGGCTCAGCGCTGACGGGCTGACATTGCCGGCAGCGCTGGCCCGCCCAAAGTGGAGGCCTTCGGCGAGGTGCACAAACTGGCGCAGTTGCCGGATGTTCATGGAAAAATTGTTGCATAAAGTGGCATATGACGTTCCATTTATATCGATTTACGCAACGTCACACTGGCGCTAGAGTAGCCGCCTCATAACCGGAGGTCCTGCCATGAAGGTCTACTACGACAAGGATTGCGACATCTCGATCATCCGCGGCCGCAAGGTCGCCATCATCGGCTACGGCTCCCAGGGCCATGCCCATGCCGGCAACCTGCAGGATTCCGGCGTGGCAGTCACCGTCGGCATGAAGCCGGGCTCGCCGTCGCGGCGCAAGGTCGAGGCCCATGGCATCAAGGTGGCCGACGTGCCGGCCGCGGTGAAAGACGCGGACATTGTCATGATCCTGACGCCCGACGAATTCCAGGCAGCGCTCTACACCAACGAGATTGAACCCAACATCCGCGAGGGCGCGACGCTCGCCTTTGCCCACGGCTTCTCCATTCACTTCCAGACCATCAAGCCCCGGGCCGATCTCGACGTGATCATGATTGCCCCCAAGGCGCCGGGCCACACCGTGCGCTCCGAGTTCCAGGCGGGCCGGGGCATCCCCGATCTCGTCGCGGTGGCCCAGGATGCCTCCGGCAAGGCGCTCGCCACCGCGCTTTCCTATGCGTCCGCCATCGGCGGTGGTCGCACCGGGATCATCGGCACCACCTTCAAGGACGAGTGCGAGACGGACCTCTTCGGTGAACAGTCCGTGCTCTGTGGCGGCTGCGTTGAGCTGGTGAAGGCCGGCTTCGAGACCCTGGTGGAGGCCGGCTATCCTGCGGAGATGGCCTACTTCGAGTGCCTGCACGAGCTGAAGCTGATCGTGGACCTCATGTACCAGGGCGGCATCGCCGACATGAACTACTCGATCTCCAACAACGCGGAGTTCGGTGAGTATGTCACGGGCCCGAAGATCATCAACGCCGAGTCCCGCAAGGCGATGCGCGAGGCGCTGACCAATATCCAGAACGGCTCCTACGCGAAGCGCTTCGTCGCCGAGGGTGCCGAAGGCTACCCGGAGATGACCAGGGCCCGGGCCGCCAACGCGGCGCATCCTATCGAGACGGTTGGTGCGCAGCTGCGGACGATGATGCCCTGGATCGCGGCCAACAAGATCGTGGACAAGAGCAAGAACTGAGGGTTGGCGTTCTGCGTGTGCTGTAATCGGCGCCATGCCGGCAGCAGCCAGGAAATCGTCAGGCCGGAGGTGGCAGCGGTGGGCTGTGCGCCTGACCCTCAGCGCCCTGCCGCTGGCCGTGTTCATTCCCCACGCACTGGGCACCCGCCCGCTCGAACTGCTCACCCGGATCGAGAGCTATCTTTATGACTGGCGGGTGCGGACCACCCTGACGCGGGAGGTCGATCCACGCATCGTCATCGTGGATATCGACGAGACGAGCCTGGGGCGCGTGGGGCAGTGGCCCTGGCCCCGGGTGCAGGTCGCGACGCTGGTGGACCGGCTGTTTGACGACTATGGCGTCCGCGTCCTGGGTTTCGATGTGGTCTTCCCGGAACCCGGGGGCGCCGAGGTGGCCGGCGTTTTCGAGGAGTTGCGCCAGTCGCCGCTGGGGGCGGATCCCGCGGTAGTGAGGGAACTGACGGCCGCCGCCGGCCGGCTGGATGGTGACAAGGCCTTCGCGGAGAGTCTGATCGCCCGGGACGTGGCCCTTGGCTTTGTGTTCAAGCAGCGGGTGTCCCCGGACCAGCCCGAGGTGATTGGTGCATTGCCCGCGTACTTTGCGGTAGCCGATCCCCGCGTCCTGGCAGTGGACTGGGTGCGGCCCGCAGGTTTCACGGGCAACCTGCCCCGTCTGCAGCAGTCTGCCAGCGCCGGCGGCTTCTTCGACACGGCGCTCGTGGACTCGGATGGCATTGTGCGGCGCAGCCCGCTGTTCCAGACCTATCACGGGCGGCTCTACCCGTCGCTGGCCCTCGCCGTGGCGCGGCTCGCGAGGCCGGACGCACCCGTGCGCTTCATTTTCTCGGCCGAGAGTCCGGATGTGCTGACCCACGTGGAACTTGGCACGAGCCGGGCAACCGTGGACCGGAACGGCGCGGTGCTGATTCCGTTCCGGGGCCCGGTCGGCAGCTTCCCCTACGTGTCCGCCGTGGACGTACTCGATGGCACGGCACCCGCCGCCGTGCTCTCTGGAGCCATCGTGCTGATCGGCACCAGTGCACCCGGGTTGCTGGATATCCGGCCGACCCCGGTGGGCCAGGAATACATCGGCGTAGAGACCCATGCGAATGTGATCGCTGGCCTGCTCGATGGTGCCTTTCCCTACAGGCCCGACAACGCGGCCCTCCTGGAGGTTGCCGGCCTCCTGGCCCTCGCGGTGCTGACCGCGCTGGTCGTGCCCGTCCTCTCGCCACCGGTGGGCCTCGCCGTGG
>JBBQJK010000143.1:0-6245 GCA_038325835.1 Gammaproteobacteria bacterium | reverse complement strand
CGGGCCGTGCCGCCCTGGTGCCTGCCCTCGCCCACTGCGTGCTCGCGGCCCGCGCTGCGGGTCTTGTTATACTCGACGGCGTTTACCCACACCTGTCGGACTTCAGCGGCTTCCAGGCGGAGTGCCTGCAGGGCAAGCAGCTGGGGTTCGATGGCAAGACCCTGATTCATCCCGGCCAGATTGCGGGCTGTAATGAAGTCTTCGGGGTCTCAGCCGCCGAGGCGGCGCGAGCAGCCAAACTCATTGGGGCCTGGGAAACCGCTGCCGCGTCCGGGGCCGGTGTGGCGGTGCATGAGGGACGACTGGTAGAGCAGCTGCACGTCGAAGCCGCACAGCGCCAGCTGGCGCTCTACCAGACCATCCACGACCGGACGATTCCGGCACAGGCGCCCGGGACGCGACCGGCTTAGGTATCGGAATGGCAGAATTCATCAAGAAAAACCATGGCGACTGGGAAACACTCGCCGCCCGGGAACTCAAGACCCCGAACACCGCTGGCCTGACCTGGCAGACGCCGGAGGGCATTCCCGTCAAGCCGCTCTATACGGCCGAAGACCTGGCTGGCCTTACCCACCTCAACTCGATGCCTGGTTTCGCGCCCTTCGTGCGCGGACCCCGGGCGACGATGTTTGCCGGCCGCCCCTGGACCGTCCGCCAGTACGCCGGCTTTTCCACCGCTGAAGAATCCAACGCCTTCTATCGCCAGAACCTGGCCGCCGGACAAACGGGACTGTCCGTCGCTTTCGACCTGCCCACCCACCGGGGCTACGACTCCGATCATCCCCGGGTGGTCGGCGATGTGGGCAAGGCGGGCGTGGCGATCGACTCGGTAGAGGACATGAAGATCCTGTTTGCCGGCATCCCGCTGGACCAGATGTCGGTCTCCATGACGATGAATGGCGCTGTGCTCCCGGTGATGGCCATGTACATCGTCGCCGCCGAAGAGCAGGGCGTGCCTGCAGCCCGCCTCAACGGCACTCTCCAGAACGACATCCTCAAGGAGTTCATGGTCCGGAACACCTACATTTACCCGCCGGAGCCCTCCATGCGGATCGTCGCCGACATCATCGGCTACACCGCCCGGCAGATGCCCCGGTTCAACTCCATTTCCATTTCCGGCTACCACATGCAGGAGGCCGGGGCGACCGCGGTTCAGGAGCTGGGCTACACCCTGGCCGACGGCATCGAGTACGTCCGGGCGGCCCTTGCCAGCGGACTGAAGGTCGATGAGTTCGCGCCCCGCCTGTCCTTCTTTTTCGGCATCGGCATGAATCTCTTCATGGAGGTGGCCAAGCTGCGGGCGGCGCGGCTGCTCTGGGCGGAGCTGATGCGGGACCTGTTTGCACCAGCCGATGCCCAGTCCCTGATGCTTCGTACGCACTGCCAGACGTCCGGCGTCAGCCTGACCAGTCGCGACCCCTACAACAACATCATCCGGACCACGCTCGAAGCGCTGGCCGCCGTGCTCGGCGGCACCCAGTCCCTGCACACGAACTCCTTCGACGAGGCGCTGGCCTTGCCAACGCCCTTCTCTGCCCACATCGCGCGCAATACGCAGCTCGTGCTGCAGGAAGAGACAGGCATCACCCGCGTCGTGGACCCCCTGGCAGGCTCTTACTACGTGGAAAGCCTGACGGCGTCCCTGGCAGCCGAGGCCCGCAAGCTGATCGCGGAGGTCGAGGCTCTCGGCGGCATGACCAAGGCCGTCGAGTCCGGCATGCCCAAGCTTCGCATCGAGCAGTCGGCGGCCCTGCGCCAGGCCCGTATCGATCGCGGCGAGGAAGTCATCGTCGGCGTCAACAAGTACCAGCGCGATGACGAGCCCGAGATCGACGTGCGGGATATCGACAACGGCGCCGTGCGGGACTCCCAGATCCGGCGCCTGAACGCCACCCGGTCGGCCCGGGATGAGGGCGCATGCGCCGCAGCCCTCGCGGCCCTGACGTCTGCTGCCCGCGACCAGACCGGGAACCTCCTGGAACTGGCGGTCACAGCCGCCCGGGCCCGCGCCACGGTTGGCGAGATCTCGGACGCTATCGAGAAAGTCTATGGCAGGCATCGCGCCGTGATTCATTCGATCAGCGGCGTCTACGGCTCGGCCTACGCGGGTGACGAGCAGTTCGCCGCCATCCAGGCCTCCGTGGCAGCCTTTGCCAGGGACGAAGGCCGGCGGCCGCGGCTGCTGGTCGTCAAGCTGGGTCAGGACGGGCATGACCGCGGCGCGAAGGTGATCGCCACGGCCTTTGCCGACATTGGCTTCGACGTGGATATCGGCCCCCTGTTCCAGACGCCGGAGGAAGCCGCGCGCCACGCCGTGGAGAACGACGTCCACGTGGTTGGCATCTCCTCCCAGGCGGCCGGCCACAAGACGCTGGTCCCGCAACTCATCGAAGGCCTCCGCGCCCAGGGTGCGGGCGACGTGCTCGTGGTCTGCGGCGGCGTCATTCCACCGCAGGATCACGCCATGCTGAAGGCAGCCGGCGTCGCCGCCATCTACGGGCCAGGCACCAACATTCCACTGGCTGCGGGCGAAGTCCTGCGGCTGATTCGCAACCGCCGCAAGGCGGCCTGATCTCCAGCATTTTCCGGACAAGGGTAGTTACGCATGCAGGATGTACTCCAGCAGCTGGAAGAGAAGCGCGCCGCCGCCCTTCTCGGCGGTGGCCAGCACCGCATCGATGCCCAGCATGGCAAGGGCAAGCTGACCGCCCGTGAGCGTCTTGCCCTCCTCCTCGACGACGGCAGTTTCGAAGAGTGGGACATGTTTGTCGAACACCGCTGCACCGACTTCGGCATGGAAGAGCAGAAAGTCACGGGTGACGGCGTGATCACCGGCTACGGCACCATCAACGGCCGGCTGGTGTTCGTCTTCAGCCAGGACTTCACGGTGTTCGGCGGCTCATTGTCCGAGGCCCACGCGGAGAAGATCTGCAAGGTCATGGACCAGGCCATGAAGGTCGGTGCGCCGCTGATCGGGATCAACGATTCCGGCGGCGCCCGGATCCAGGAAGGCGTGGCCTCCCTGGGCGGCTACGCGGAGGTGTTCCAGCGCAACGTGCTGGCCTCCGGCGTGATCCCGCAGATTTCGCTGATCATGGGCCCCTGTGCCGGCGGTGCTGTCTACTCCCCCGCCATCACGGACTTTGTCTTCATGGTGAAGGACAGCTCGTACATGTTCGTCACCGGCCCCGACGTGGTGAAGACCGTGACCCACGAAGAGGTCACCGCCGAGCAGCTGGGGGGAGCCATTACCCACAGTTCGAAGTCGGGCGTCGCGGATCTCGCGCTGGAGAACGACGTGGAAACCCTGCTGACCACGCGCCGGTTCTTCAATTTCCTGCCGGCCAACAACCGGGGCAAGCCGCCGGTCTGGCCCTGCGAAGACCCCGCCACACGGGAGGAGCCCTCCCTGGACACCCTGGTCCCGGATGACCCCGCGAAACCCTACGACATCAAGGAACTCATCACCAAGATCGCCGACGAGGGTGATTTCTTCGAAGTCCAGCCCGACTACGCCCGGAACATGGTCATCGGTTTCATCCGGCTCGAAGGGTCAACCGTGGGCGTGGTCGCGAACCAGCCCATGGTGCTGGCCGGCTGCCTGGACATCAGTTCCTCCACCAAGGGTGCGCGCTTCGTCCGGTTCTGCGATGCCTTCAGCATCCCGATCCTGACCCTGGTAGACGTCCCCGGGTTCATGCCGGGCACCGCCCAGGAGTACGGCGGCATCATCAAGCACGGGGCCAAGCTGCTCTATGCCTACGCCGAAGCCACCGTACCCAAAGTCACACTGATCACGCGCAAGGCTTATGGCGGAGCCTACGACGTCATGGCCTCGAAGCATCTCCGGGGCGACGTGAACATGGCCTGGCCGAGTGCCGAGATCGCCGTAATGGGGCCGAAGGGTGCCGTGGAGATCATCTTCCGCAAGGACCTCGGCGACCCGGCGGCCATCGCCGCCCGCACGGAGGAGTACCGCCGCAAGTTTGCGAACCCCTTTATTGCCGCCAGCCGTGGCTATATTGACGACGTGATCATGCCCCGGCAGACCCGGGCGCGCGTCTGCCGCTCCCTGGCCATGCTGCTCAACAAGCAGGTCACCAATCCGTGGCGCAAGCACGGCAACATTCCACTCTAGGATCCGTATCGCCGCATGTTCAAGAAGATCCTCATCGCCAATCGCGGCGAAATCGCCTGCCGGGTTATCCGTACCGCTCGACTGATGGGCATCCGGACGGTGGCCGTGTACTCCGACGCGGACCGGAATGCCCTCCATGTGCGGCTGGCCGACGAAGCCGTCCGCATCGGTCCGGCGCCCTCCGCCCAGAGCTACCTCGTCATCGACAACATCGTCGCCGCCTGCAAGGCCACGGGTGCGGACGCGGTACACCCTGGCTACGGGTTCCTGTCCGAAAAGACGGCCTTTGCCGCAGCCCTTGAGAAGGCGGGAGTAGCCTTCATCGGCCCGAAGGCCCACGCCATCACCGCCATGGGGGACAAGATCGAGTCCAAGAAGCTGGCGATGAAGGCGGGTGTCAGCACCATCCCCGGCTACACCGACGTCATTGACGGCCCGGAGCACGCGGTGAAGGTCGCCCGGGACATTGGCTACCCCGTCATGCTGAAGGCCAGCGCGGGCGGCGGCGGCAAGGGTATGCGGGTGGTCCGCAATGACGAAGAATGCCGCGACGGTTTTCAACGGGCCACCAACGAGGCCGTGTCGAGCTTTGGTGATGGCCGGGTCTTCGCGGAGAAGTACATTGAGGAACCGCGCCACATCGAGATCCAGATTCTCGCCGACGCCCACGGCAACACGCTCTACCTGAACGAACGGGAGTGCTCGATCCAGCGGCGCCACCAGAAAGTCATCGAGGAAGCGCCCTCCCCGTTCCTGGATGCCAGGACCCGCAAGGCCATGGGCGAGCAGGCCGTGGCCCTCTCCCGCGCCGTAGACTACCAGTCGGCCGGCACGGTCGAGTTCATCGTCGACAAGAACCGGAATTTCTACTTCCTGGAGATGAATACCCGCCTGCAGGTGGAGCACCCCGTCACTGAACTGATCACCGGCCTGGACCTGGTGGAGTTGATGATCCGGGTGGCCGCCGGGGAGAAACTGCCCCTCACGCAGAGCGACGTGAAGATCAATGGCTGGGCGCTGGAAGCCCGGGTTTACGCCGAGGATCCATTCCGGAACTTCCTCCCGTCCATCGGGCGCCTGGTGCGTTGCCAGCCCCCGGCAGCATCAGACTCTGTCAGGGTCGATACCGGTGTCGAGGAAGGCAGTGAAGTCTCGATGTACTACGACCCGATGATCGCAAAACTGATCACCAGCGGCACCACGCGGGACCAGGCCATCGACCGGATGGCGAATGCGCTGGACGCTTACCACATCCGGGGGGTCTCCCATAACATCAGCTTCCTGAACGCGCTGGTCTGCCACCCGCGCTTTCGGGAGGGCCGCATCAGTACGGACTTCATTGCGGAAGAGTATCCGGACGGCTTTCGCCCTGCCAATGTCCCCCAGGCGGAGCCGCACCTGCCCATCGTGATCGCTGCGACGGTCCACCGCCGGCTCATGGATCGTGCCGCCAGACTCTCAGGCCAGTTGCCCAGCCACGAGCGCAAGGTGGGCAGTGCCTTTGTCGTGGTCATTGGGGAACAGCACCATGCCGTCAGTGTCGTACCCGTGGCCGGCGGCCACGAGGTCAGGCTGGGAGGCAGCACCCACCGGGTCAGCACGGCCTGGCAGTTCGGTGATGCCCTGATCCGGGCCGAGGTCGATGGGCGGAGCGTCTGCTTCCAGCTTGATCGGGTCGGTGTGCGGTACCGCCTCAGCTACCGCGGCGCGCAACTTGATGCGCTCGTGTGCGAACCCCGGGCGGCCGAGTTGAGCCGGCTGATGCTGGCCAAGACGCCCCCGGACCTGTCGAAGTTTCTGCTGTCGCCGATGCCAGGGCTGCTGGTACGCCTGGCAGTCACAGTTGGCCAGGAACTGAAAGCCGGGGAAGAGATCGCAGTCGTCGAGGCAATGAAAATGGAGAACAGCCTCCGCGCCACGGACGACGTCACGATCAAGAAGCTCCTCGCCGAGCAGGGGCAGAGCCTCGTCGTGGATCAACCCATCATCGAGTTCGGCTGAGGCCGTGGCGGCTGAGGCGGCCCGGCAGTCACCCGAACAGCTCGCCAGCGAAGTGCGCTCGGGCGAGCGCCGCGCGCTGGGCCGGGCCATTACGCTGATAGAGTCC
>JBBQJK010000142.1:0-6274 GCA_038325835.1 Gammaproteobacteria bacterium | reverse complement strand
TAGCCGCCGATGTACCTCACCGGCGGGACGCGGGGCAGCAGGGTAGAAGCAGCAACGATGAGCGTGTCGATCTGGCCCGACGCCACGTCCCGCAGAACGGTCAGGCGGCGCGAGATCAGGTCCTGGTGGGGGCTGAAGGTGTCGTAAGGCAGGACTTCAGTATCTGGAAGCAGGGCGATACGCGCCGCCCCACTGGCAAAAAAGCGCAGCTCCGCTTCGATAGCTTCTGCCCGCGCTACCGTTGGGACAATGATGAGCCAGAAGCCTGTGCCCGGCTGGTGCAGGGTGGCCTGGCGCAGCGTGGCCAGCCCGAGGGCATGGCCGCGGTCGGCCAGACCCACCCAGTCGCGGCGGCCGCCGGGGGCGGTGGGCAGCGGCAGCGGCAGAGGCAGCAGTGCTGGGGGAGGGGAGGTGGTGCCGGTCATAAAAACCCGCTCTTCGGCGGGCCGGCATTATCCCACCGATGTCAGGTGAGCGGGGCCTAGCGACGGACTGAATGCAGGACGTGGTCGTACTCGAAGTAAACGCTAAAGCCGTTATAGTCCCAGCGCGTGATCGGCGGCTGGCCGACAGCGCTCGAGCGTGTGGCCGGCGGGCCAAAGCGCGCTTCGACATTGGCCATGCTGCTGCCGCGCTTCGGGCGTTCTGCGCTCGTAGGCTGGGCCGCGTCGACGCCGTCGATCAGCAATGTGTCGGCCAGGGCAGTACCGTAAGGGCTGAAAAGACTCCCGGCCATGACCAGGGCAATGACGAAGGCTCGTGTGCTTGCAGCCATGCTAACCTCTCCTTACGCTTGCACTGCCGAATATAGCACTCGGTCTTCCCTTAGATAAACGACCTATCCCATGGACTTGGCTGGAGAAATGCGCTACCCGCCTGGTCCTCCCGGAATCCGTTTCCCCACCCCCCTGCAGGAGGGCCGGCTGATCCGCCGCTATCAGCGCTTCCTGGCCGACGTGCAGCTGCCGGATGGGACCGCTGTGACCGCCCACTGCCCCAACACCGGGGCGATGCTCGGGTGCCAGGCCCCGGACTCCCGCGTGTGGCTGAGTCCCGCGGCCCGGCCCGGCCGGCGTTGCCCGTTTACGTGGGAGTTGGTGGAAGTCGAGTCCGGAACGCTGGTGGGGGTGCACACCGGTCGGACCAACCCGTTGGTCGCTGCGGCCCTGCGTGCCGGACTGGTAGCAGAACTGGCTGGCTACACTTCCCTGCAGGCGGAGGTTTCCCTGCCCGCAGCCGGGGTGAGGTTTGACTTTCTGCTGCGGGGACAGGACTTGCCGGACTACTACCTGGAGGTCAAGAACGTGACTGCAGCCGTGGCTGACCGGCGCGCGATTTTTCCCGATGCGGTGAGCACGCGGGCGGCGCGCCATGCCCGGGAGCTGGCTGTATTGCGGCGGGCAGGTGCCCGGGCGGGAGTGCTCTTCTGCGCCCAGCGTGCCGATGTCGATGTCGTGGCGCCCGCGGACGAAGTCGATCCTGATTATGGCCGGGCCCTGCGCGCGGCCGCTGCTGACGGCGTGGAGGTACTGGCCATCGGGGCGACGGTCACTCCGGCTGGCATCTGGATCAATCGCCGGATTGCCGTGGATCTCTCACGATGATGCGACCCGCCACGGTCTGGATTGCGCTGCGTTACCTGGGCGCGCAACGGACGAACCAGTTCGCCTCCCTGGTGGCTCTCGCCTCCGTTATTGGTGTGGCGCTCGGCGTGGCGGCCCTGATCGTCGTGCTTTCGGTAATGAACGGGTTTGAGAACGAGTTGCGGTCCAGACTCGTGACGATCACCGGGCACGCAGCGGTGTTGACGGGTAACCGGGAGCCGGCCTGGCGGGACCTCCTCGCTGACGTCCAGGGGTTCCCCGGTGTGGAGTCAGCGGCGCCGTATATCGAACTCGAGGCCATGGTGGCGGTTGGCGGTGAGCTGGCCGGCGCCATCATTGAAGGAGTTGACCCGACGCGCAGGTCGCCGATCGCCGGCCGCGAGGGCGCGCTGAGCGGGGGTTCCCTGGGCGACCTCGCGCCCGGTTCCTGGCGGGCGCTGCTTGGGCGCGCCTTGGCAGTCCGCCTGGGCGTAGGCACTGGCGATACCGTGCAGGTTCTGGTCCCCGCCCGGGATGCCCGAGGCCGCGTCACATCCCGCCTTCGGGAGTTGACCGTTGCGGGAATCTTTGAGGTGGGTGTCCGGGACCACGATGCGGTGCGGGTGCTGGTTAATCTTTCTGACGCAGCGGTGCTGGCCGGCCTCAGTGACAACGTCACGGGTATTCGTCTCCAGACTACCGACATCTTTTCGGCGCCGCAGGTCCTTCAGGGCTGGCTGACGCACTGGACAGCGGGTGGCCGCAGCGCGCCTGACACCACGGACTGGACGCGGGACAACGCCACCTACTTCCGGGCGGTGCGCATTGAGAAAACCATGATGACGCTGCTACTTTCCCTCATCGTGGCAGTGGCGGCCTTCAATATCGTGGCCACGTTGGTGATGGTCGTCACCGACAAGCGCCCTGGGATCGCCATCCTGCGTACCCTCGGCTTTTCCCGGCGCGCGGTGGTGGCCATGTTCGCCCTGCAGGGCATTCTGATCGGTTGGGCAGGTGTGCTGATGGGGGTTGGTGGCGGCGTCCTGCTGGCGACCAATATCGGGACGGTGGCCCCCGCGCTGGAGCGCCTCTTTGGTTTTCAGTTCATGCCGGCTGACGTTTACTACCTGACGTCCCTTCCTGCAGACCTCAAAGCTGGGGATCTGTTCTGGGTCAGCTTCATCGCACTCGCCCTGACAGCGTGTGCGACGATTTATCCGGCGCTGCGAGCTGCGGCCGTGGCCCCGGCTGAAGTTCTGCGGTACGAATAGGAACGCCGCGGGTATGTTGCGTCCCTACGAGCTGGCCATTGCACTCCGTTACGTCCGGTCGCGGAACAAGAACCAGTTCATCTCCTTTATTTCGATCATCTCGATGGCCGGCATTGCGCTTGCCGTTGCCGTCCTGATTATTGTCCTTTCGGTCATGAACGGTTTCGAAGCAGAGGTCCGTAACAGGATCCTTCAGGTGGTCGCCCACGCTTCAATCACCGGCCTCGACGGCCGGATCAGCGACTGGGAGTCGCTGGCCGCCGTGGCGGGCCAGGATCCCGAGGTGAAAGCTGTCGCCCGTTTCGTGGATGGCCAGGCCATGCTGCTTGGTGCTGCTGAAATCCGGGGCGTGCAGTTGCGGGGCGTCGATCCGGTGACCGAGCTTAAGACTTCCGCACTGGGTAGTCTCATGGTCGCAGGCACCTTGGACGGACTGAAGCCTGGCGGCTTCGGGATCGTCTTGGGAAAGACCTTGGCGGAGCAGCTCGACGTGCAGGTCGGAGACGCCGTGATCATGCTGGTCTCCCAGGGAATTACCACTCCCGCCGGGGTTGTGCCGCGCATGCGGCGCTTCCGGGTTACCGGCATCTTCTATGCCGGCATGTATGAATTCGACCGGTCGCTGGCCTTTGTCAATATCAGTGATGCCCAGCGGCTACTGCGCTTTGGTGCGGATGTTTCCGGGGTGCGCCTCGCGATCCGCGATCCCCTGCAGGCGGCGACGGTGGTCCGTGCCGTGGCCAACGCCTGGGGTGGTGGTGTCTACGTTACTGACTGGACCCGGGAGCATGGCAATTTCTTCCGCTCAATCCAGCTGACGCGCTCCATTGTGTTTGTGATCCTGCTGCTGGTAGTTGCCGTGGCTGCTTTCAATATTGTCTCCACACTGGTGATGGTAGTTCGGGACAAGCGGGGAGAGATCGCCATTCTCCGGACACTCGGGGCATCGCCCGCTGCTATCCTCACCGTCTTCGTCCTCCAGGGCGCCGTGATAGGCGTTGTGGGGACTGTAGTGGGCGTGGTGTGTGGTGTTGTGGGGGCCTGGAACGTGAGTGCTATCGCCGCGTTCATCGAGCGGCTCACCGGCTTTCAATTCCTGGCGCCCGATGTCTATTTCATCAGCGAGCTGCCCAGTCGCCTGCTGTGGACGGATGTCTGGCAGATTGCGGGCATCGCCCTGCTGCTGGGCCTGGTTTCGACCATTTATCCGGCCTGGCGGGGCGCCGTCACGGCACCGGCGGAGGTGTTGCGTTATGCATGAAGTTCCGGCGCTCGAATGTCGCGGCCTCTGCAAGTCATTTGCCGAGGGCGCCGCAGTTCTGGAAGTTCTCAAGGGCATCAATCTCATCGTTGCCCCCGGCGAGCGGGTCGCGATCGTGGGCCCCTCCGGGGCCGGCAAGACCACTCTGCTCCAGCTCCTCGGCGGACTCGACACGGCCACGTTCGGCCAGGTGCTGATCTGCGGCCAGGACATGGCGGCAACGGGCGATGCGGAGCGTGGCCGCATCCGTAACCGGCATCTGGGCTTCGTCTACCAGTTTCATCACCTGTTGCCGGAGTTCACGGCCCTCGAGAATGTTGCCATGCCGCTGCTGGTACGGAGAGAGTCACTCGATGCCGTCCGGGCCCGGGCCTGCCAGGTCCTTGAGCGCGTGGGTCTCGCTGGCCGGCTTCAGCACCGGCCGGGCGAACTGTCCGGGGGTGAGCGTCAGCGGGTCGCGGTGGCGCGAGCGCTTGTGACGGAGCCTGCTGTCGTTCTGGCTGACGAACCCACGGGCAATCTCGACCGCAAAACGGGCGACAACGTGCTCGAACTGATGCTGACCTTGAATCGGGAAGTGGGCGCCAGCCTGGTGATTGTCACCCATGACCCCCGCATAGCCAGCCGGATGAACCGGGTGCTTCGCCTGACCGACGGCGGTCTGGAAGACGCTACGGCCGACTACCGCGGCGACGCGCTTCCCGGTGCCGCAAGCGCCGCTGCGTCATGAGCCGCCAGGCTGCATTGCTCAGCAGATAGGCCGCTCCGGCCAGCGTAAGCCCCGCGACGACGGCGCCGAGCCACAGCGGGCGCCACGTCTCAGCCAGCGCCAACGCCAGTTCCCTCCAGGGCAGACCCAGGGTCGGAACCGTGGGGGGCAGCCGCATCAGGAAGCTGCCCAGCATGTATTCACCGTAAAAAATCGGACCGTAGGTGAACGGATTGGCGATCCAGGTGCTGAGCACGGCGACGGGCAGGTTGACCCGGAGCAGCAGGGCGGCCAACACCACCACTGGCGTATGGCCCAGAAACGGCAGAACCCCCACAAAGAGCCCGAGGACGAGGCCGCCAGTGATGCTGCGCCGATTGATCGAGAAATAGACGGGGTGGGCCAGCAAGGCCCGAAAGGGCCGGAGGTACCACGCCGCATCCTCCTGATTCCCGCGATACGGGGCAGATAGTCGCCTGAAGAATTTGCGGGTCATCCGGTACTCTGAACCAAGCAGCGTTGTAACCCCCCATTATCCAGAGTCTGGACCCGAACTTGCCATGGCCCTGGCAGCCACCGTCGCCCTTGTGCTTGCCGGCATTCTATTGTGGAGCCCGGTCCTCCTGATCTCCGCTCACCAGGCACTGGCCCTGCTGCTGGTGGCTGCCGCTCTCGCGGCCTGGTGGCGTGGGCCGCGCCCACTGGCCATGACCCTGCTGGCGGGTCTGCCCCTGGTCCTCATGGCCGCCGCCGTTGATAGCCTGCTGCGGGAGCCCTGGCCCACTGGGTCTGCGACCCACTCTGGCACTCCTCCAGACATCCTGGTGGCCGGAAGTGTTTGCGAATTCCCCCGGGCGCAGCCCGGTTCCCTGCGCTTCATTCTGATAGCCGATGCCGAGTCTCGCAGCCGTGGCGTCCCGGAGCGGTTGCTGGTCAGCTGGTACGAGAACAGCACCCCGCCCGCCGCGATGCCGGAACCCGGCCAGCAGTGGCGCCTCAACCTGCGCCTGCGGCCACCGCGTGGTCTCAGCAATCCGGGTGGCTTCGACTATGAGCGCTGGCTCTTCAGTCAGCACATCGGCGCGACGGGTTGGGTCCGGGAGTCCGCGGCGAATGCCCGCCTGCCAGGGAGCACGCCGGTGTGTCCCGCAGCGGGGTGGCGGGCGGGAATTGCCCGGCGGATTGCAGCGGCCCTCGACGGTCGGGACGCAGCACCCTACGTACTTGGGCTCGCTATCGGTGCGTACCAGGCTCTGCCCGAGGCCGAATGGGCGAAGCTCCGGCGCACGGGCACCATTCACCTGATCTCCATCTCGGGTTTTCACATCGCCCTGGTCGCGGGCCCCGCTGCCTTGGTCGGACTGGGTCTCGCCAGGATCGTGCTCGGGCTGGGCTACCGCTGCCGGCCGCGAGTACTGGCGGCCTGGACAGGCCTGCTTGCCGCCGGACT
>JBBQJK010000141.1:0-6296 GCA_038325835.1 Gammaproteobacteria bacterium | reverse complement strand
TGGTCTTCATGTCCGCAGCAGGGTCAGCGGTGCTGACGGAGTATGGCCCAGGGGTCGGCACACCCGCACCGGGGGTTACAGTTTGTTACAGTCAGCCGTCCGGTCCGTGGCTAGAGTCCGGCGAGTTGTCAGGAGAATCCTCATGAAAAAAGAAGCCAAGATCCGCCCCTTCTGGTACTCGGACGTCTGGCTGTTCCCCAAGCTCATTACCATCGTCACGAGCCTCGACCAGGATGGCAAGGTCAACGCCGCGCCTTACTCCCACATCATGCAGTACGACGTGATGGCGAAGAACCCGCGCATGATCATCGGCTTTCGCCAGGACTCCCACACCTTCCAGAACATCTGTGCAACCAAGGAATTCGTGGTCAATTGCCCGCCGGCGGAATACCTGGACGACATGATGGAGACGGCGCGATTTTATCCGGAAGGTGTCAACGAACTGGACCACACGCGCTTCAAGATGATCCCCTCCCTCCACGTCAAGCCGCCCAGCATCGAGCAGTGCCCGCAGATCGCCGAGTGTGTCGCGGAAGAAATCGTCAGGCTCGACAAGAGCAGCGGCATCGTGATTGCGCAGATCAAGGCGCTGGTCTTTGACGAAGAACTGATCGAGATGGGCCGGGAAGACCGCATCCGCAAGATGAACCTGCCCATTGGCCTGGGCGATGAAGACCGGCAGGACTACTTCCACACCACCATCGGCCATCTATCCGTGCACCAACTGGGGGAATCCCCCGGCTCCACCAAGGGTAGCGAAGTGCGGCTGAGCATGGCCTGGGATGCCGACGCCCTGCAGTCGCTGATGACCATCCCGCCCATGGTGCGCAAGATGGTGACCGACCAGACGGAGGAGTACTGCCGCTCCAAGGGCGACGACAAGGTGAGCAAGGCCCGGATGGACGCCCATGCCGTGGAACAGGGCATGACCCCCGAGCTGATGGAACGGTTTCAGAAGAAGAAAAAGACGGCCTGATCCGGCCTGCTCTGCTCAAGCCTGACAAAGGAGAGTGACGGTTATGACCGTGGGGCGTTTCATCCTCCGCAGCCTGGGTGTGTTGGCTGTACTGGGCCTCGTCGGCCTCGGCGTTGCCCTGTGGGCCTACCGGGATATTCCCGCGGCTGTACTGGAAGCCCGGTACGCCGGGCCCACCTCGCGCTTTATCAACATCGACGGCGTCCGGATGCACTACCGGGACGAGGGCACGGGCCCCGTCGTGATCCTGTTCCACGCCAATTTCTCCAACCTGATCGACTGGGATCCCTGGGTGGCGGCGCTCAAGGACCGCTACCGGGTGGTGCGGGTCGACATGACCAGCCACGGCCTCACCGGCGCCGACCCGACGGGCGACTACACCCTGCCCCGGACTCTGCAGCTGACCGAGCGCTTCATCGATGCGCTGGGGATCGAAAAGGCGACGCTGGGCGGCACCTCCCTCGGCGGTACGGTCGCGATTCACTACACGGCCCGGCACCCGGAGCGGGTGGAGCGCCTGATCCTGCTCAGCCCCGGCTCGCTGGAAGGCAAGGAGAAGATGCGCAGCGGCGGCGTCCCCAAAGCGGGTTACGTCCTCAAGTACATCCTGCCCCGGGCGCTGCCGAAGGCCATGCTGACCAGCGGCTTCGGCCCGCCCGCGAAGCCGTCGGAGGAACTGATCGACCGGTGGTACGACCTGTGGATGCGCGAGGGCCAGCGGGAAGCGCAGCTCGACCGTCTGTCCCAGTACGTGGCCGGCGATATCGAGGGCCTGGTGCGCTCTATCCGTGTGCCCGTGCTGCTGCTCTGGGGCGAGGCCAACGCCACGGCGGTCTTTGCCCAGTCCGTCGAGTTCCGGGAACTGCTCAAGGATGCGCCGTCGCTGACCTTCATCAGCTACCCCGGCGTGGGCCATATGGCCGTCGAGCAGGCGGGGGCCGAAATCGGCACGGACGTGCGGGCCTGGCTGGACACGCCGATCTGATGCGGGTCGACGTCATCCTGGACCCTGGCACGTCACCCTGGGAGGTGAAGGAATTGGGGTTGCTGGCCGAGCACTACGGCATCAACGCCGTGTGGAGCTCCAACTACCCGTCCTCCCGGGATCCCTTCCTCACCCTCGCCCCGCTGGCCCTGGCCTCCACGCACATCCGGCTGGGGCCGCTGGTCGTGACGGCCTACGAGCAGCATCCCTTCAAGACCGCCAAGGCGCTGGCCACGCTCAACGAGCTGTGCCACGGCCGCGCCAACATCCTGATCGGCGGGCCCACCGGCGTGAATGCCGCCATGGGCATGGGCGTGGACCGCATGGTAGGGCGGGTGCGGGAGAGTGTGGAGGTGGTCAAGGCGGCAGGCCCCGGCAAGCCACTCAACTACAAGGGCAAGATCTTCCAGGTCTGGAACTACCAGCCCACCTGGGCCACCGACACCCCGCCGCGCATCTACGTGGGCGCCAACAAGCCGCAGATGATGCGCATGGCCAGCCGGGTTGCGGACCACATCATGGTCGGCGATCCGCTGCCCGTGCGCTTCGCCAGCACCATGGCGATGCTCGACGGGTTCCTGGCAGACGCGGGCCGCACGCGCCAGCAGGTCACCGTCAGCGGCCTGGTGGCCTGGCACATCAAGAGTGACGGGGCCGCGTCGGTGGCCGAGGCGCGCCAGCAGCTGGCCCTGCGGGGCATGCTGGATCCCTGGTACCTGGACGAGTTCCTGACGCCGGACGAGTGCAGCCTGGTGGACAGCAACCGCAACGCCTTCTTCAAGGCCTACAAGAACCGGACGGACGTCGTGCCGGGTATCCCCGAAACCATCCTGCAAAAGCTGGTGGACAACCTGAGCCTGGCCGGCACGCCAGCCGATCTGGACTCGCATATCGAGCGGCTGCTGGCGCTTGGCAGGCTCGGACTGAACGAGGTGGCACTCAAGCTTCACGACGACCAGGCCGCCGCCATCCGCCTGATTGGCGAGCGGGTCGTCCCCGCTCTTCATCAGCCACGCGCACCGTAACAAGGCCAGAACAAATGCCCGCCGATAACCTCCCCGACGACTTCGTGGCCAGCCCCATGCGGGACAACTGGTACCAGTCCAGTGCCTTCTACGGCTCCTCCTTCGCGCTGATCACCTCGGTGGACGAGACGGGGGTCACGAACATCGGCCCCTATCAGCTGAGCTTCCCGTTCGAGGTCATCAAGCGGCGTTCCTGGATGGTGATCAGCCGGCCGAGTTCCAACACGGTCGCCAACGTGCGGCGTAACCTGAAATGCGCGCTGAATTTCGTCGAGTACGACCGGGCCCAGATCGAGACCATCCTGAAGTTTGGCTATCCCGGCCAGACGACCGCGGAGAAGACGGCCTACAACACCTTCAAGCTGGTCGACAGCCCGACACCCGGCCGCACAGGGCCGGGCCTGCCCCAGATCATCAGCGAGGCCTACCAGGTTTTCGAATGCACGCTGGACGTCGAGAGAATCGCCGCCAACCCGATCCTGCGGGACTCCACCTCGGCCCACCTGCTGCTGAACATCGACAACATCCTCGTCAAGGCGCGCTGGAAGCGCTTCATTGACGGCAGCGGCGACGAGATGCCCCGCGTGCCCCTGACCTACGGCTTCCGCGGCGGGGCCACGTTCTGGTTCAGCGAGACCCAGCCGGCCTACAAACTGCCGATCCCTGACCTGGGGATGCGCCACGAGGTGGTGCACTACGAGGCGAACCGGATTGACGACGTCGTGCGTTTCACACTGGACGCCTCGAAGAACCTGACGGGCATTCCACGCCCCTTTCTGCGCCAGGTTCTGGAAGGGATCGTCAAGCAGGCCAAGGCCCGGGGTGTTACCGAAGTGAACCCGGAGTTTCTCGCAGCGCTCAACAAGAAAAGCGGCTAGAGGCTAGCGGAGCAGGTCCCGAGCTGCCGCCGTCTCTGCCCGCAGCCGCTGAATCTTCGGCCGGCGCTTCTTCTGGGCCTGCCACAGGTCGTAGGCAGACTGCATTCGCAACCAGGATTCAGCCGAGCCACCGAGCGCGGCCGCCAGGCGGATAGCCAGTTCAGCGCTCACCGCTGCCCGCCCATTGACCACCCGGGAGAGCGCCACGCGCGAGACCCCCAGACGGCGGGCGAATTCTGTGACCGTGAGGCCACCGTCCGGACGCAGCACCGTATCCTGGAGCTCCTCACCAGGATGCGGGGGATTATGCATTCGCATCATGTGCATCTCCTCAGTGGTAGCCCTGATAGTCCACGACATCCGCAGCGGCGCCTTCGAAGCGGAACGTGAGCCGCCAGTTCTCATCGACCCAAACGGCCCATTCCCCCGCCAGGTCGCCCTTCAGTGGGTGCAGTCGCCAGCCTGGCCGGTCCATGTCCCCGGGGCCGCTGGCGACGTCGAGGCGACCAAGCTGCAACCGCAGTCGCGGGGCATGCTTCGGTTGAATACCAGCTTTCGAGCCAGTTTCGAAGAAGCGTTTCAGCCCGCGATGGCGGAAGCTTCGAATCAATTGAGAGTGTATCGCATGACGATACGGTTTTGAAAGCCTGGGTCTTGACCCCCTCCACACACCGCTATGTGCCCGGGCAGGTCAGCCATCGGATCTACAGGGTTGCGGATTGCCACACCGCCGCATCCTCTGCTACAGGTCACGGGGATGAAAGCTGACAAACCACTGTCTATCGCTGGAAACTCCGAGTGAGCCAAGTCCTCATCAATCGATACCTGACTGAACTGGCCAACCTGCGCAAGGTCGGCGGCACCCATCGTTAACAGGCGCTCCCTTATTGACGAGGCAACTGCCCGGGAAAGAACGTCATTCCATGGCGCACGGCGAAATCCAGTCGCTGGTCACGTCTGGCACGGGCTCAGTGGCCAGGGACCTGAAGTCGGGCAGTCCCTCCTGGATCGGCTAGGGTCCGGACTCACCAGGGATGGCCCGCACTGCGCCCCGGGGCTCATTGGCATGGGTCCTGAGGCCCATTTCCGGCTCCTCCGCCAGCAAGTGATGCAGGTAGTACTGCACCGGCCAGTAGTGGCCGTTTCGAGTAAACGTGGCGCGCTCCGGGTGGGCCGTTACATCCAGGTTATAGGCCTGGGCGAGCGGCCGGTTGGTGGCGGGTGCCGGGTCGTCCGTGTTGATGATCGCGAGGGTGTAGTCAGCGCAGCGCCCGTGCTCACGTGCGCCGTAGGTCCAGTCCACGAAACCACGAATCTGGAAGGGATCGAGCAGCGTCATCGTGACACGGGCGGGCTCCGGGCTTCCCGCCCGATAGGCGGTACAGATCGCGTCGGGCATGAAGGTTCCGGAACTGTGGGCGATCAGGTGCAGCTCGCGGAGCGTCCCGAGGTGTCCGAGGCTCTCCCCGATCCTCCTGCCGACCGCCTGCGCCGTGGCCGCCGCCCGTAACCGCTGGTCCGACGCGGGCGCCCAGTTGACGAACCGCACGGCTGCGTTAGGTGTGTCCCGATAGCGGGCCGTAAGTCCGGCCACGATATCCCTGAGCTGTGGGCTGTCTTGATCGGCGCTGCCATGAATCACCAGGACCAGGGTGGTAACACCCGGGGGCAGGTCGAGGGCCGGGGGCGGTGCCGGGACCGGCTGGCGGGCATAGACTTCCAGGGCACCGGCGACGAGGACCAGCAGCGCCGCAAGGCTGGCCGCGATGCGGCGGGGTGCTACAGACACATTTACTACCTCAGCGGGCTCTAGGGGCCGGGCCGGGCGGCGGCGGCAGAGTTGTCCCGGCAGCAACGGACTGGAACTGTAGTATTGCTGCCAGCCACCCGCAACGCTTCAGGAGAGTTAACCGATGCTCAAGCGCAGATCCGTCCTGGCCGGACTCGGGGGCCTTACCCTCGCCGCCACTCTGCGCCCCGCCCTGGCCCTTGTCGGGTCCTCGGCCGGGCCTGATCTCGGCAACCGGAGGGACCTGCTGACCGCGCTTGCCAAGATGCGGGGTGCCACGGATGAGCGCCTGTGCATCGGTTATGTGGTGGGCGCCCGCTATGCCGTCCCGGTGCACAAGGCAATCCCCATGCTGGGCATACTCGCCGGCACCTTCAGCCAGTACCGGCGCATCAGCGCCGATGCCTTCGAGTCCCGCGCCCTGGAGATCGCCTATTTCACCGACCTGGAAACCGGCAAGCTGCTGGAGAAATGGAAGAACCCCGTGACGGGCACGACGGTCGACGTACCACTGACGCGCATGGGTCCGTCCCGCGTCATCCTCACCGCCGACGGGCTCACGGTTCCCCAGCTCTCCGGCGAGGCGGCCGGGTTGAAGCTGAAGCACATCTTTCAGCCGCCGGTGATCGTCGGCGACGATGTC
>JBBQJK010000140.1:0-6302 GCA_038325835.1 Gammaproteobacteria bacterium | reverse complement strand
GGTTTCTTCGTCCCGGCGGGACTGGCCTTCGTCCCGGGCGAGCTGTTCGGTGGTGTTGAACGTGCCCGAGTACTGCTGGCAATTCCGCCCCCGGCCACCCTGGTGACCTACCAGTTTCTCCACGCCGGCTGGCTGCACCTGGTGGGCAACCTGCTGTTCCTGTGGGGCTTCGGACCGAAGGTAGAGCAGACGCTGGGGCCAGGCCGCTTTACGGTCCTGCTCTTGGCCTGCGGCACGGCCGCAGCCCTCGCGCAGGCCTGGGTCGAGCCGTCCTCGCCTGTGGCGATGGTCGGGGCAAGCGGGGCCGTGTCCGGAATACTCGGCGCTTATCTTTTCCTGCACCCCCGGGCCGAAATCCGCCTGCTCGTTCCCTTCTTCCTCACCCTGCGATTTGTCGAGCTGCCTGCCTGGGTTGTCCTGGTCAGCTGGTTTCTCCTGCAGTTGCTCTACTCGAACTGGACGGAGATCGTGCCGGGCGGCGTGGCGTTTCAGGCCCATGTCGGGGGCTTTGTGTGCGGCCTGCTGCTGGCCCCGATGCTACACTTGATCGTGTTGTTGTCTGCGGATGCGCCCACTGTTGCCCGAACTCTCAGGAGCCGGGAATTCGAGTCATTGAATCTCCTGCCGGCGAGGAGCCAATCCCGCTCCGTCGCGAAACTGTCACTGCCTTTGTTGGCCCGGCCCCCCGGGGGCCTGCCAATATCCCCGTCGTCATCGAGAGCGTCGCGGAGTTCCGTCGCCGCTTCGGTTCTCCGGCTGAACGCAGCCGGCTCGAGTGGATTCTGGGTCAGTTCTTCGACAACGGCGGCCGCCAGGCCATCGTCGTGCGGGTGCCGCGGTCCGGCCGACCGAGCCGCATTACGCTTCCCGGGCCAGGCGGCACGCTCGACCTGGACGCGGTCAACCCGGGGCCCCTGGAGTACCTGCGGGCCGCCGTGGACTACGACGGCATCCCCCCCGCGGATCTCTGGCGCTTCAATCTCACGGTGCAACGGATCCGTTCCCCTGCCAATCCGCTGGTGGAGGAGCAGGAAACCTGGCGGGCGGTAACCGTCGCCGCCGACGATGACGCCTTCATCGGCGAGGCGCTGGCGGACTCCGCGCTGGTCCGGTTGCAGGGCGACCCGCCCCGGGCGCGGCCCTTTGTGACGTCGGGGGCCACCGGGTTTGGCCCCATTGGCTATGTGCACGGCCGGGGCGACTGGCGGTCCGCCGCTCCACCCAGCGACTACGACCTCATTGGCTCGGCAGAAGACGCCACCGGCATTCATGCCCTCGAGCAGGTCGCCAACGTCGATCTCGTCTGTCTGCTGTCTGGCGCACCCAAGGCCGACGTGGGGCCCGTTGGGATCTTCGTTGCCGAGCGCTACTGCGCCCGACGCAATGCCATGCTGCTGCTGGATCCGCCTGCAAGCTGGTCCCGGGTGGAGGACGTGACGCGGAGCCAGAGCGCATCTGTGCTGGCCAGCCCCAACATCATTACCTACTTTCCGCAGCTCACGGAGATTGCTGCCGACGGGCGGCGGGTCCGGTCACTGAGCGCCATCGGCGCTATCGCGGGCATGCTGGCGTCCGGGAGTCCGGCAGAAACAGTGCTCTTGCGGTCCCGGGCGCGGGTAGCGGTCGAACCCGACGACGACCAGGCCGCTCTGCTGGCGCGTCGTGGCGTCAATGTGCTCCGTGGCGCGGCGCCGGGGTTCATCTCGTTCAGCGGCAATGTCACGCTCGCCTGCAGCCACAGTTCGCGGCGGGAGTGGCAGCACCTCAGTGTGCGCCGGCGCGCAGTGCTGACGGCGGGCACGATTGCCCGGAGCACCCGCTGGGCGGCGGTGCAGAAAGGCGACGCCGACACCTGGAGGGCTGTGGCAACCCAGGTGGCCCGCTACCTGACAGAATCCGCCGATGCGGGGTTCCTGGCTGGCGATGCCACCCGCTTGCCCTTCTATGTCAAGTGCGATCAGGACACCAACTCCCACGGCCCCGGGCTGTCCTTTGTCGTCGGCCTCGCGCTCACCCGGCCCGGCGACTTCGTCGCCTTCCGTTTCGAGCATGACGCAGCCGACTGCCGCATCAGCGAGATTGCGTGGCCACCGGGGCAAAGTCTCTCGCCCTGAAGGGCACCGAGTTAGCAACCCGTGACCGGGATCACGTTGCGGGGCCACCGACAGCGGTATAACTTTTTTCCATGGCCGTCTCCGAACCTGATTCCGGAGTCATTCCGGTGCCGAGTCTTCAGGAGTACTTTCGCGACTCCGTCGATGCGGCAATGGCTTCGAACCGGCTGGCAATGGAGACTCACACGGCTCACTACGTCGTGAATCTCCTGACCCTGTTCTCCCGGTCTGAAGCCCTGCACGACAAGGCCGAGCGTGGCACTGCGCCGAAGCCCCTGGCGCTCATGCTGGCCGAGGCCGCGGCAGCCCCCACTGGCGAGAGTCGGAACGCCACTCTCCGGCGCCTGGGAGATGTGGCGCTGTTCGTTGCGGGTTTCATGGCTGAAGGCCTCGACCGCAAAGCCGTCGGCATCGGCTACTACGTGCGCATGGGTGGCGGTGCGTACCACACCCTCTCGCTGGCACTGCCAGCCAACCCCCGGGGCCGCGCCTTTGCGCCGGTGTTTGCCGAGCTTGCTGCGAAGTTCGGGGAAGTGGTTGACGTGCTCAACGACGTGCGTCACGCCAGCAATGCTGGCCGTGATCAGGACGTGCTCCGCCTCTACGAGAACTGGCTGACCACGGGCAGCCAGCGCGCCGCCCGCCTGCTCCGTCAGCTCGGGATCCAGCCGCACCAGCAGCCTGGCAGCGTGCGCGAGCACTAGCACGGTGGGTACGGCCTGCCCGGATCTGCTCGGCGCCATGCAGGGCCAGCTTGGCCGCCTCTACGATGCGGATCTGCCGCAGGACGTCCGCGACTACGTCATCACCGATCAGGCTATGCGCGCCGCCTTGCTGGGCGGTGCGACCGGGCGCTACGCGGACGAACAGCTCATCGTCGTGGAGAGCGACAGTGGCCTCGATCTCGCCTTGTACCTGGATCCCGCTGTCCTCGAGAGACTGGCCGCTGCAGATCCCCGGCAAAACCTTTCAGGCAAAAACCTCTCCGATTTCTGGACCGTCCTCGAGGGGGTGAGCCACTTTCACTATCTCGCCTGGAACGCAACCTTCGACAAGTCCGTGACCCTGCTCGAACTCGAGATGCAGGCTGAGGTGGACAAGTACGTCACCACCCGTCTGCTGCTGGACGAGCAGCCGGCAGCGACCCTCGGTGCGCCCCTGCTGCAGCGACTTTTCGCGGATCCCTGTTTCGATCCACAGCTGAACCCGGAAGAGATTGATCGCTATCAGGCGGCGAGTAACTTTGCTGGCCGCTACTGCGCCGATCTCGAGGCCAGCTTCCCCGCCGCGACTTTCACGCCGGACCTGCTCCGGGAACTGCGCCTGTTCTATCGCTTGCCCCAGACCGCAAAAATAGCCCGAATCCGCGCCCGCGGCTTCGCCTGAACCCGGAGTTCCGCTAATCTCCCCAAGGCCTGTAGCGGCCTCGCGGAGCAATCTATTGATAAGTGAAGGGCCGGGGCAGCCCGCCTGGACTGTCTACATTGTCCGGTGTGTGGATCAGACCCTCTATACCGGCATCGCGCGGGACCTTTGCCAGCGCATTGCCCAGCATAATGCCGGCACTGGCGCCGCCTACACGCGGGCGCGCCGCCCGGTAACCCTGGTCCACCAGGAGTCCGCCCCGAACCGCGGTACGGCGCAGCGGCGGGAAGCGGCCATCAAGCGCCTGCCCGTCGCAGCAAAGCGGGCACTTGCAGGAGGCTAAATGTTCGCCAACTCGGTCATCACCAGGACCGGTCAGTCCTGGAAACTCATCATCGCGATACTTCTGCTCCTGATCGGGAGTTTTGCGCCCCTGTGGGAGGGTTCCGGTATCGACTGGACCCTGGGCTCCATCCTTGCCGTGGCCGGCTACGCCTTTGGCGTGTTCTTTGTGGTCTGTCCGAAATGCAGTAACCGGTGGTTCTGGTCCGCTGCTCTGGATGCCAGCCTCTACGGCCCCTTGTTCAAGGCCCCGGCCTGCCCGGTCTGCAAACAGGACTTCGGCCCGAGGTAATGACGCCGCCCCTCGTTCGCGGCTGCCTGCTGCTCGCGTCACTGGCCCTGACACTGGCACTGACACTGGCCCTGACCTTGGCCGGTGACGTGCTGGCAGAGGCCCGGGTCGTCCGGGTCACGGCCGCCACGGTCCTGCGCCAGCCAGTGGAGGAAACGGAGTGGGCCGTCGGCGTGATTGAGAGCCGCGCCGCGCCGCCGGTGGCTGCAGAGGTTGCGGGCAAGGTGCTGCGTCTGGCGGTGGACGAGGGAGCGACGGTCGAGAAGGGTGCGACCCTTGCCGAACTGGATAGCAAGCAGTACCGCTTTGGCAACTCCGTCGATCAGTCCGAGGTCGTGCGCCTGGCAGCCCTCGTCAAAAACAAGCAGAGTGAGTTGGAACGGGCCAGGCGGCTGCAGGCAGAGCGGCTGATCTCCCAGGAGCAGCTGGAGACCATTGGCACGGATCTGGATGCACTGGAAGCGCAGCTGGATGGCGCCCGGGCCCGGGCTGGTGACAGTTCCCGCCGGCTCGGCGAGGCGCGGATCGTGGCGCCCTTCAAGGGCGAAGTGGCGAAACGCTACGTCGACGTGGGTGCCTATGTGCAGGTGGGGGCTCCGGTTTTCGACCTGCTGGACATGGAGAATCTCCGCGTGCGCCTGCCGTTTCCCGAGTACCGGGCACCCCGCCTCAGGCCGGGCCTGATTGTTCGGCTCACCTCCTCGGCAGCTACCGGGGCTCCGGTTACCGCGAAGATCGGCGAGCTGCAGCCGGGCGTGAATCGCAACAACCGCTCGCTCACCGTCATCGTCGACTTCAGCAATCCCGGCGACTGGCGCCCGGGGGCCAGTGTTCGCGCCGACGTGGTGCTTGAGACCCGCGCCGATGCACTGATGGTGCCCCAGGTCGCCGTGGTGCGGCGTCCTGCGGGGGACGTGCTTTACGTGATCAGCGGCGACAAGGTGCGGGAGCAGCTCGTGCGTCGGGGACAGCGCAATGGCAAGCTCGTCGAGATCCTTGAAGGCCTGAAGGGCGGCGAGAAGATTGCCGTCGACGGCGCCGGGTTCCTGACCAACGGCGCGACGGTGGCAATCGCAGGAAACTGACATGAGCCTCGCATCGGTTTCAGTAAAGCGCTACGTCTTCGCAGCAATGCTGAACGCCGTCATTGTGCTGTTTGGTCTCGTTGCGTATGAGCGCCTCGGCATCGAGCGCCTGCCGAACATCGATCTGGCCAGGATCTCTGTTTTCACGCGCCTGGATGGCGCGAATCCGGAAATCGTCGACTCAAGCGTCACCAACGTTATCGAGGGCGCCATCAGCAGCATCCCCGGCATCGACCAGCTGGTCTCCACCACCTCGTCGGGCAGCTCACTGGTCGTGCCGTCCTTCCAGCTGCAGAAGGACATTAACGTGGCCTTCAACGAGGTCCAGGCCAAGGTCAGTCAGGTCCTTGGCCAGCTACCGGATGACGCGGACGTGCCCATCATTTCCAAGTCGGACACGGGCTCCTTTCCCTCGTTCTGGCTGACGATCAGCGGGGACCGGACCGTTCAGCAGCTCAACCAGTACGCCCGAACGGTCGTGAAGAAACGCCTCGAAACGATCGATGGCGTTGGCGAAGTGATCATCGGCGGGGAACGTCAGCGCACCATCCGCATCAACCTCGACTTCGAGCGCCTGACTGCCTTTGGCATCACCGTTCAGGAAGTCATCACGGCCTTTCGCAACGAGCATTTCCAGCTGCCCGGCGGCTTTCTGGTGGAGGCCCAGCAGGAGCAGCTGCTGAAGCTGGACCTGGAGTACCACGATCCGGCGGCGCTCGAGCGCATGGTGATCGGGTACCGGGATGGTGGTGCCATATACCTGCGGGACGTGGCGGTAGTCGAGGACAGCCTGTCGGATGCCCGCCGGGTCGGGCGCTATAACGGCAAGCCGGCGGTGGGCCTCGGTGTCATCAAGGTCTCGGGCCGCAACTCGGTCGCCATCAACACCGAGATCAAGCGCCGTCTGGCCCGGGATATCGTCCCCCAGCTGCCACCGGGGCTGGAGGTCACCGTCTCGGCGGACGACAGCCTGTACATCGTCGATCTGGTGAAGTCCCTGCAAAGCCACCTGATTGAGGGCACGATCTTCGCGTCGCTGGTGGTCTGGCTCTTCCTGCGGAATTTCCGCGCCACCCTGATTGTCGCCGCCGCAATTCCGGTGTC
>JBBQJK010000139.1:0-6322 GCA_038325835.1 Gammaproteobacteria bacterium | reverse complement strand
GGCACTGTCTTCCAGCATGATGGCGCAGAAGCGCGCCGTGGTCTTGTGGACATGGATGGGACCCGTGAAGCCGCGCTGGACCAGGAGCGGGAGACGGCCGCAATGATCGATGTGCGCGTGGGAGAGCACCACCGCGTCGATTTTCCGGGCATCGAAGGGAAACTCTTCCCGATTCCGGGCATGACGCTGGCGACCGCCCTGGACAAGACCACACTCAAGGAGGATCTGCCGGTCACCGACCCGAAGGATATGGCAGGAGCCGGTAACCTCGCGGGTGGCACCGTAAAACTCCAGCTCGAAGGGTTCGGACATCTGGCTCGTGTTGCGATCTGATGAGGTTGCAGATTAACCTATCGTGCAAGCAGGCTTTCCAGCAATAAAAATAGCCTGTAAGGCGGAGCAATTTCAATCACTTGGAGGGCGCGTCGATGCTGCAGGAATTCAAGGCCTTCGTAATGCGGGGTAATGTCGTTGATCTGGCAGTCGGCGTCATCATCGGCGCTGGGTTCGGGAAGATCGTGACGTCGCTGACCAATGACCTGATCCTGCCCGTAGTGGGTCTGGCGATGGGGAAGGTGGATTTCAGCAACCTCTTCGTCAATCTCGGCGACGGGGCCTACGACACGCTGAAGGCGGCCACCGATGCCGGCGCTCCGGTGCTGAAGTACGGCGTCTTCATCAATTCCATTCTCGACTTTGCGATCCTTGCCTTCATCATCTTCCTGATGGTGCGGACCGTGAATCGCCTGAAGGCCGAAGCCCCACCGCCGGCCCCGCCCGGGCCGACACCGGATCAGCAGCTGCTGGCTGAGATCCGCGACGTGTTGAAGAGTCGCTGAACGCCATTACTGTCGGCCCTCGCGGCGCCAGCCGCTGGGCTGCCGGCCACCCCTGGATCTACCGCACTGACGTTCGCCTGCCCCAGGGGCAGGCTGGTGGCGCCATTGCGCCCGTGCAGGATGAGCGGGGTCGGTTCCTGGGCCAGGCCTGCGTTTCCCTGCAGTCCAAGATCACGCTCCGCCGGATCACGCGCTCGGAACAGCCCGTTGACGCGAGCTTCTTCCGCCAGCGGATCGCGGAGGCCGCGGGGCTGCGGCGGGCGATGTTCCCGGGCGAGAGCACCTGGCGGGCGATTCACGGGGATGGCGACGGCCTTCCCGGGCTGGTCGTGGATCGTTACGGCGACTACCTGAGCGTCCAGTTGCTCATTCCGGCCATGGAACAGCGCCGTGATCTCCTCGTGCCCCTGCTCGTGGAGCAGTTTGCCTGCAAGGGCATCATGAACCGCTCGGACGCAGGCGTCCGGGCCCTCGAGGGTCTCGCCCAGGAGAAAGGGCTGCTGTGGGGAGTCGTGCCGGATCCGGTGGTGATCCGCGAGGGCCAGCTGGAGCTGGGTGTGAGTCTGGAGCACGGCCAGAAGACCGGGAGCTTTCTGGATCAGCGGGAGAATCATGTTGTGGCGGGGCGCTATGCCCGTGGTCACGTTCTCGACTGCTTCAGCTACATCGGTGGCTTTGCGCTACAGATGGCGCGGAAGGCCGAGCGGGTCACCGCAGTCGACAGCTCCGAGCCGGCCTGCGACCAGATCCGGGCCAACGCCGCCCGAAACGGCATCACGAATATCGACGTGCTGGCGGCGAACGCCTTCGACTTTCTCCGCGCCGAGTTCGATGCCATGCATCGCTACGACACGATCGTCCTGGATCCACCGGCCTTCGCCAAGAACAAGGACGCCACCGCAGCGGGTCTGCGTGGCTACAAGGAGATCAATCTGCGGGCCATGCAGCTGCTGGGTCCCGGCGGCTACCTGATTACTTCCAGCTGCAGTCATCATGTTGACGAGGCCGCCTTCGAGACCATGTTGCAGGCTGCCGCCGCCGATGCGGGTCGCGAGGTGCAGATCATCGAGAAGCGCGGTGCCGGCCGGGATCATCCGGTGCTGCTGGCGCTGCGTGAGACGCGTTACCTGAAGTGTTATGTGCTGCGAGTCGTGTAGGAGGCAGGCGTGTACACCAATGTCTGGTATGTGGCGGGTTTCAGCCAGGACCTCGGCAACGAGCCGATAAAGGTCACGATGCTCGGCGCTGATCTCGTGCTGTTCCGCGAGAGGGACGGCACAGCCCGGTGTATCAGCAATGTGTGCCCCCACCGGGGCTCGAGCCTCGCTGAGGGAGTCCTGTACAAGGACGGCACCCTCGCGTGCCCGTTTCACGGCTTTCGTTTCAACGGCCAGGGCGCCTGCACGCTGATCCCTTCCCGTCGCGATCATGACCCGCAGGTCGTGGCGCCGGGGATCCGCACCGACGCGTATGCCACCGTGGAGCAGTACGGGTTGATCTGGGTGTGTCTCGGCGACGACCCGGACGCCGCGTCACCGATCTTCGCCATGCCCGAATGGGGGGATGCCAGTTTCCGCTTCACCAGCACGGCAGAAATCTGGAATGCGGACTACCACACCTGCAAGTTCACGAATCTGGATTACGTGCACCTGCCTGTCGTCCACGGCATCCTGTTCCGGGGCAACGAGAATCCAATCCAGGCCCCTGAGCACCACATCACCGGAACGGAACACGGCTTTCAGTCGGTGATGCGCGTCAACGCCGCACCCAGTGCGGGGGTCTGGAGTGGGTTGCGGGACAAGGACGCCAAAGTCGAATCCATCATGAAGTTCTTTGTTCCCGGGTTCACGCTGCGCGGTCAGGTGGAGATCGGCGGGATCGGTTCCGGGGAGTTCAATATTTTCTACGAGTTCACCACGCCCATCGACGAGCACCGGACGATGATGCGGCATTACTTCCTGCGCAATTACCGCAGGGAGGAAGACTTCGATGCAGAACACACCCGGCGCAACCTGCAGAACATTCATCAGGACAAGGCACTGGCCGAGTCCCAGCGACCCAGGGTTGCGGCTGCAGGACCTAACCCGAACGGTATCTACACCCACGATGAAGACAAGATCATGCTGACCTACTGGGGGTTGATGGAACGGCTCCGCAACCAGGGCTGGCAGATCGACGGGGCAACGCTGGTTGACCCCAGCCATGCGGTTCGCATCATTCCGTCGCCGGCACGCAAGGCCAAACCCGATGGTTGGGTTTACCCCGCGCTGTCCCGAATCCCGGCCGGCAAGCCGGCGGAGGCTGCGGTGCGCGACCTGAAATTCGTGGAGATAGAGGCGCTCAAACCAACCCGCCCGAAGGACTACGGCAAGTCGGAGCCGGTCGTGCCCCGGGATGCGAAGTCCAATGCAACGCTGGAGTGGGAGGCCGCAGCCCTTGCCCGGGTCGAAAAAGCCCCCGGCTTCGTCCAGCCGATGATCATCAAAAACGCCGAGGCGGCGGCGCGGGCCAACGGCAGCAACTTTGTGACCGTCAAGCTCCTGGACGAGATTCAGGCCAAACAGGGGAAATAGCATGGCAATCAGAAAGGAACTTAGCGGCAAAGTCGTCATCGTCACCGGCGGGACGATGGGCATCGGCTTCGGCATGGCAACCAGGCTCGCCAGGTACGGTGCCAGCGTGGTCATCACCAGTCGCAACAGTGACAGTGGTGCAGCAGCCCTGACCCGCCTGCGGGAGGCTGCTGGCTGCGGCCCCGGGCAGGTGGCCTACCTCCAGATGGACATCACAAGCGAAGCGGATAACGAACGTCTCGTGGCCTTTGCGGTGCAGACCTATGGCCGCCTGGATGCACTCATCAACAACGCCGTTTTCCCGGGCGACTTCCAGCTGCTGGCCGATGAGTCCCTGGAGAGTTTCGAGCGGGTGATGCGGACCAACGTCACCGGCACCTACCTCGGGATGCGCTTTGCAATCAGGCAGTTCCTCGCCCAGGGGGCGACGACTGGCGATAATTACTCAATCATCAATATCAGCTCCGGCGCGACGCGGGATACCGGGATGCGCATGGCGCCCTATATCGCCTCGAAACTGGCAGTGGAAGGCCTCACGCAGGCCGCGGCGCTCGAGTACGGACGCCAGGGCATACGCATCAACACCCTGCTGTTCGGTGTGTTTGCCACTGAGAAGGCGCAGCAGATTCACGCGGCGATGCCCGCTGTCCTCGAGAAAAATGCCGCCAAACACCACATCGGTCGCTTTGGTGACCCGGAGCATGACGCGGGGGAGGCGGCGGCCTACCTGATCTCTGACCGGGGCTCTTTTGTCACGGGTACCACGCTGCGCGTGGACGGCGGGATGTGCCTGTAACGACCCACCAGGCTGGGCATTGACCCGCGCCACCGGAACGTCGAGGATTGCAGCCATGAAGTGGGAAGGCGGGCGGCGAAGCTCCAACGTGGAGGACCGGCGGGGCATGACCGGCCGGCCGGCCTTCGTGGGCGGCGGGCTAGGCACCATCGTGCTCGTGCTGGTGGCGCTTTATTTCGGCGTCGATCCCACCTTCCTGTTGCAAAACGCCCCGGTCGGTCAGGTCGGCCAGGAGCAGTCGGCTGCGCCACCCGCCGGTCAGCCCGATCCCGCCTCGGATTTCATTTCGGTGGTCCTGGCCGACACCGAGGACACCTGGACCGCGCTCTTCGCCGAAGGCGGTCAACGCTATGTGGCGCCAACGCTGGTCCTCTTTTCCGGCAGCGTCCAGTCCGCCTGCGGGAGTGCCCAGGCGGCAATGGGGCCCTTCTACTGTCCGGCCGACCAGAAGGTGTATATCGATCTCAGTTTCTACCAGGACCTGAAGGACCGCTTCCAGGCGCCGGGGGACTTCGCTCAGGCCTACGTCATTGCCCACGAGATCGGGCATCACGTGCAGAACCTCACCGGAGTCTCCGATCAGGTTCAGCGTTCCCGCCAGAATGCCAGTGAAGGGGAGGCCAACGCGCTGTCTGTGCGGCTGGAACTGCAGGCTGACTGTTTCGCCGGCATCTGGGCCCACCGGGCGGACCGCACCCGGCAGATCCTGGAGACCGGCGACGTCGAGGAGGCCCTGACTGCCGCGAGCGCTATTGGCGACGATCGCCTTCAGCAGCAGTCCCGGGGCTATGTCACGCCGGATTCATTTACTCATGGAAGCGCGGACCAGCGCGTGCGCTGGTTCAGGCGCGGGCTCGACAGCGGGCAGCTCGACGCCTGCGACACGTTTACGGCGAAAAGCTTGTAACGCCTGAAGGACCGCCCTGTCGATCGCGCCTGAAGGCGCTCCTACCAGGGAATGACCCGCCCGTCCTTGTAGTCGAGGAACTCGCCGTTCTGGGCGGGCGTCAGGTCGGCGATGACTTTGATGATGCCTGCCACACTGTCGCTCGGCGCGATGACGCCAGGCTGCTTGAAGTTGCTGCCATAACCCAGCTCACCCTCCACCGGCTTGGTGTCCACTGAGCCCGGCGAGATGGCGGCGATGATCACGCCCTTCTTTGCCGTCTCATAGCCCAGCGTGTGCACGATCATGTTCAGCGCCGCCTTGCTGGTGCGGTACTCATACATCATCGGCATCTTCGGGCCTTCTGCGAAGGAACCCGCCTTGCTGGAGATGACCGCAATCTTCTTCTGGCCGGACTTCTGTACCTGGGGGAGAAACGTGGCCACCAGCTTCGCGGGTCCCAGCGCATTGATCCGGTAACTGTTCATGGCCTCCTCATAGTCGATGGTTGTCGCCCCCTTCATGGCCGACATGTAGCGCGGCGTCTTGCCCGCGTTGCTCAGCAAAACGTCGATGGGCTGATCCTTGTACTTCAGGGCCAGGGCATCGACTCCGGCGAAATCAGTGACGTCCAGCTTTTCGACGGTGATGTCCGGGTCGGACTTGGCCAGCGCCTGCAGGTCGGTCGCGCCGGGCACATCCCGGACCGTGGCGATGATCTTCCAGTCCAGGGCCGAGTACTGGCGGACCAGCTCAAGGCCGATACCCCGGTTGGCACCGGTAATCAGGACCACGGGCTTCACGGCATCGGCCGCCAGGCTCAAGGCGGGCAGGCTGGCGGTGGCCAGCAGGCCGGCAAGGACAAGTACAGCGGTGCGCATGGCATTTGGTCTCTCGGGCAGCGACGGGATCATCAGCTTCGGTGATGGGACCCGCAGCGTCAAGGTTTCCGGGCTGCAGCCCCGGCAGGTGGTTGCCTCCCGATCCGGTTGGTACTCTAGGGACTCGTGAATAGGCGATGGTGAGAGACGCATATGACGGACGGCGTGCTGATTTTTGGTGCGAGCCGCGGTACCGGGCTCGAAGTGGCGCGCTTGCTGGACCGGCGAGGCGAGTCCGTTACGGCCTTCGTGCGCCCCACCACCGACATGGCGGCGTTGCTGCAGCTCCGGGTCCGGTTATCGCGCGGTGACATCCTCGATCCCCAGTCCGTGCAGGGCGCCCTGGC
>JBBQJK010000138.1:0-6399 GCA_038325835.1 Gammaproteobacteria bacterium | reverse complement strand
GCCCTCGACTGAGTCGTTGCCGGCCAGCGGCTGGTTCTCGCCCATGCCGGCGACGACCATGCGGTTGGCGGTGATGCCACGCTGCTCAAACAGGCGGACGATGCGGGCGGCGCGAGCCGCCGAGAGTTCCCAGTTGGACGGGAACTGGGCCGTCTTGATGGGCCGGTTGTCGGTGTGGCCCTCAATGCGGATGGGATAGGGGCGCTCCGCCAGAATGGCAGCGAGCCGCTCGAGAATCGCTGTGGCCTCAGGGCCGATCTCCGCGCTGCCGCTCGGGAACAGGATATCGGTGTTGATCTCGACTTCCACCCAGGACGGCGCCCGTTCCACGCGGATCAGGTCCTGATCGATCAGGACCTGCATGGCCTTCTCCAGGTCGTCAGTCATCTGCGCGAGCTGGGCCTGCAGTGCGTCGTCCTCGACTCGCTTGGCTTGTGTCGCGGCCTCGGCCTTGTCGGGGAACTGGATGGCCTGTTTGGGCTTGACGCCCGACACAGTGTCATCCCCCTTAGCTTTGGCGGCCTTTTCCCCGATTGGCACGGGCTCCATGGTGCGGGGAGTGCCGGCGAATGCGGCTGAGAGTGAGTCGGATGCCACCCGATACTTGCCCTCGTTCACCGACGAGACGGCGTACATGACCACGAAGAACGCGAGGAGCAACGTCACGAGGTCGCCATAGGGAATGGCCCAGGCTTCGTGATTAACGTGGTCCTCGTGCTCGTGCTTGCGTGCCATGGCGCTGAGTCCGGGCGCTAACCCATGAACCCCTTGAGCTTGGTCTCGAGATTCCGTGGATTCTCCCCCTCGGCAATCGCGATGATGCCGATGATGATCATCTCCTTGGCATGGGTCTGCTTCTTGATGATGTCCTTGAGCTTGTTGGCAATGGGCAGGAAAAACAGATTGGCGAGGCCGATGCCGTAGATGGTTGCCGTGAACGCCGCCGCGATACCATGGCCAAGCTTGCTTGGGTCGGCGAGGTTCTTCATCACCGCGATCAGGCCGAGTACGGCGCCGATGATGCCGAGGGTTGGGGCGTAAATGCCAAGCCCTTCGAAGACCTTGGCGCTGGCAGTCTCGGATTTCTCCTTGGCCTCGAGCTCGGCTTCGAGGGCCTCGCGGATTTTCTCGGGTTCGGTACCATCCACGAGCATCTGGAGCGCCTTTCGTGCGAAAGGGTCGGGCTCAGTCTCGAGCGCCGGCTCCAGACCCAGCAAGCCTTGCTTCCGGGCGATTTCACTCCACTCCACCATCTTTGCGATCAGCTTCTCCGTATCTTCCATGGGTGGCTTGAAAATCCAGGGCACGATTTTCCAGGCCCGCATGAACGTGGCCTTGGGCGTCTGGATGAGGATGGAGGCGAAGGTGCCCAGGAACACGATGACGAAGGCTGCGGGGTTCAGCAGCGACCCAACACCAGCGCCCTTCAGTATGGCCCCGATGATGATCGAGAAAAACGCCAGGACGAACCCGCCAACGGTTAATGCGTCCACTGCGCCTCCCCGTTAGCTCGTCGCGGTTCAGGGCCGGGTGCAAACATCAGACTGACGCCGCCGTGCGGCCTTGGATGGCATCCCGGATTCCGGCGCGCACGCGCACCAGCGCCTGGCCATGGATCTGGCAGACGCGGGACTCGGTGACGCCCAGAACCTCGCCGATTTCCTTCAGGTTCAGTTCCTCTTCGTAGTACAGGGACATCACCAGCGATTCCCGTTCCGGCAGGGCGCGGATAGCGTCAGCGAGACTCGCACGAAACTCATCAGCCTCGAGCTCCACTGAAGGCTCGGTGTCCGGGTCCTCGATCTGGTGCACTGGCATCTCGCCGTCATCGCCTTCCTGGTCGAGGCTGAAAAGACGGTGGGCGGCCGCCGAGGTTACGAGCTGAAAGTACTCCTCGAGAGTCACGCCCATCTCGGCCGCGATCTCCCGGGCTTCTCCCGGCTTGCCAGTTCGGTTTTCCACTGCCTGAATTGCCGCTGTCAGTTCCCGTTGCCTGCGATAGACCGAGCGAGGTGTCCAGTCGGTGTTCCGGACCTCGTCGAGCATCGCACCCCGCACACGGATACCCGCGTACGTCTCAAAGCTGGCACCTTTAGTCGGCGAGTACTGGCGCGCCGCGTCCAGCAGCGCAATCAGTCCCACCTGGATCAGATCGTCCTGATCCACGCTGTCCGGCAGCCGCCCGCGCAGGTGATTCGCAATCCGCTTGACCAGCGGTGCGTACTCCTGCACCAGCACGTCGGGTGACTGCCCGGCAGCTGTGGCATAGCGGCTTGCAGGGTTCATGCCGTCGCGTGCTCCCCGCCGCTGGTCCGGAGCAGCCGCTCGACAAAAAACTCGATGTTGCCGCGCGCTGCCCGGGGTCCCTCCCAGTTATCGGCGCGCTGTGCCAGTTTCTTGAGCGCCCCCGCTGCCAGGCTGGATGGGAACGCCGTCACAAACGGGGACTGCAGCTGGACGGCCCGCCAGACGCGGTCGTCGTAGGGCACACTTCCGGCGTGATCCAGGGTGACCTGCAGGAAGCGCTCTGACACCCGCAGGAGCTTCTCGAACAGGGTGCGGCCGTCGCCGCCCTGGTGGGTCATGTTGGTGATGATGCGGAACCGGGTCACCTGGTGTTGGGTGCTCAGGACCTTGATAAGGGCATAGGCGTCCGTGATGGAGGTTGGCTCGTCACAGACCACGACCAGGACTTCGTTGGCGGCCGCGCAGAAGCGCAGGACGCCGTCGGAAATGCCGGCCGCGGTGTCCACGATCAGGGCATCCAGGTCTTCGTTGAGTTCGCTGAAGGCATGAATGATGCCGGCGTGCTGGGCCGGACTCAGGCTGGCCATCTCGGCGAGGCCGGAGGCGCCCGGGATCACCCGCACCCCGGCGGGGCCGCTGACGATCACGTCCTGCAGGCGGCGTTCGCCTTTCACGACGTCCGCCAGCGAGTGGGTCGGCTGCAGTCCCAACAGGACGTCGACGTTGGCGAGGCCAAGGTCGGCATCCAGCAGCATGACGCGGCGGCCAAGCATGCACATCGCGATGGCGAGATTCGCCGAGATGTTGGTCTTGCCGACCCCACCTTTGCCGCCCGTGACGGTAATGACCTTCACGGGCTTGGGGTTACGCCGTTGCCGGAGCCCCTCGGCCTGATCGGTGACGTGCTGGCCTTCAGGCGTAAGCATGGGTCGCAACCTCCGAGAAGGACTGGGCCAGGGTGTCGGCATTGATCGTGCGGTTATCGCGCCGCATCAGTTCGACGGCCATCTTGGCCAGCCAGGACTGACGGTTGTGCATCAGGTGCAGATCCTCGGGAACGCGCTGGCCGTTGGCCACATAGGCCAGGGGTAGTCCGCTCCGGATAAGGACCGAGAGGGCGCCCCCAAGCGACGTGGCCTCGTCGGTCTTGGTCAGGATGCACCCCGCCGGTTGGGCCGTCCGGAACACGTCCACAATTTCCTGCATTGTTCCGGACGCGGCCGTGGCGGGCAGGGCGAGGAGGGTGGCTATCCCGGCGTTGGCCGTCCGCAGGCGGGCCAGTTGTTCCGGCAGTCGCGGGTCGCGCTGGCTCATTCCGGCGGTGTCGACCAGGACCAGCTTGCGGCCCTCAAGTCCTGCCAGTGTCTCGGTGAGGCCCTGGGTGTCCGCAGCGGAAGTCACGCTGACGCCCATGATCTGGCCAAAGGTTTCCAGCTGTTCCCGCGCGGCAACCCGGAAGGTGTCCGTAGTGACGAGTCCAACCGCCTCGGCGCCGTACTGCTGCGCCGCCCGGGCTGCCAGTTTCGCAATCGACGTGGTCTTGCCGACGCCGGTGGGCCCGATCACGGCATACACGCCGCCGTCGGCCACCACGTCGCAGGTGGCTACCGGCAGCTGTTCGACGAGGGTGCGCAGGCCGGCAAGCCAGCCGCCCACCGGGTGCTCGGCGGCAGCGCGCGTGGCCAGTTGCCGCGCAATGTCGGCATCCAGTCCCAGCCGGCTGAAGTTCTGGAGTAACAGCGCGACGGCGGGAGACTGGCGCGACTGCTCGTCCCAGAGCAGCCGGCCCAGCTGCTCTTCCAGCAGGGAGCGGATCGAGCGCATCTCCTCCCGCATCTGGTCGAGCTCGCTGGTGGTCGCCGCGGTCGGCGCCCGGGGCGGCTGGAACCAGCCGCCGTTGTCGTTCGTGCCCTGGTCGATGCGGACTGCGGGACCGTCGTCCACGTCCACCTCCACGTCCCCGGCGTAGCGCTGGGCATAGCGGCGTCCAACGTCAACTGGGGCGGTTGCGCTGCCCGTCAGCGTGGTGCCGGCCCCATCGACGGCGGCCGAGATCTCGACGCCGGTGGCGTGGCGCGAGGTTTCCAGAATCACGGCCTCCGCGCCCAGCGCCTCGCGCACCTGGCGCATGGCGTCCCGCATGTCTGTCCCCGTAAACCGTCTGATCTTCATCGTTCTCTCTCCTGGCCTCAGGTGCCAATCGCCGCGATGAGCCGCACGCGTTTGCTATCCGGCACTTCGTTGTAGGCCAGCACCCGAAGCGTGGGCACTGCAAAGCGCAAAAACTTGGCCAGCCAGGGCCGGAGCGTTGGCGCGACCAGCAGTACCGCCGGCTGGCCGGCAAGTTCCTGACGGTGGGCCGTCTCCGCCAGCTGGCTTTGCAGCCGTTCTGCCAGGGTTGGCTCGATTCCGGCCGTCGCGGCGCCCCCCTTGAGAGCTTCCTGCAAGATCTGTTCCAGTCGGGGGTCAAGGGTGATCACGGGCAGCTCGTCGCTACCGCCGCTGACCCGCTGGACGATGGTCCGGCCCAGGGCCACCCGGACGGCGCTGGTCAGGGCCTCCGGGTCCTGGCTCGACCGGCCGTGTTCGGCCAGCGTCTGGCAGATGGCGCGCATGTTGTTGACGGGGATCTGCTCCCGGAGCAGCTCCTGGAGGACCCGCACGACCACCGAGAGGGGCAGGGTCTTGGGCACCAGTTCTTCAATGAGCTTGGGGGTCTGCTTGGCCAGGCGGTCCAGCAGTTCCTGGGCTTCCTGGTGGCCGAAGATCTCGTGGGCGTTTTCGTGGAGCACCTTGGACAGGTGGGTGGCGATGACCGTCGGCACGTCCACCACGGTGTAGCCCCGGGCCTGCGCCTCTTCCCGCTGGCCCGGTTCGATCCAGACGGCTTCCAGCCCGTAGGCGGGATCCCGCGTCGGCACGCCGTTGATCCGCTGCTCGATGTGGCCCGGGTTGATGGCGAGCTCCCGGTCCAGCTGCACCTCGCCGGAGCCGATCGCCGAGCCCATGACGGACAGCCGGTAACCGCTGGCGGGCAGGTCCAGGTCATCCCGGATGCGGACGGGCGACACGAGGAAGCCCAGTTCGTCGGACAGGCGTTTGCGCACGCCCTTGATCCGGCGCATCAGCTCGCCGTCCTGCTGGCGGTCCACCAGGGGAATCAGCCGGTACCCCACGTCCAGAGCGATCGCGTCGGTTTCACCGACATCGGTCCAGGAGAGATCACGGCTGGCTTCTGTGTCGACCAGGTCCGGGGCCGCCAGGTTGTCAGTCACCGTGGCCACGGCAGCCTTGCGCCGCTCGATCAGCCAGGCGCCGCCCGCGCAGGCACCTGCCATCAACAGGAACGCCACGTTGGGCATGCCGGGCACGATGCCGAGGAGGCCGAGCAGGATCGCGACGACGCGCAGCACACGCTTGTCACCCAGCAACTGCGAGAAGAGCTGACTCCCCATGTCCTCGGAGCGGGACATGCGCGTGACAAGGATGGCGACGGCGATGGCCAGGAGCAGTGATGGAATCTGGGCTACCAGGCCGTCGCCGATCGTGAGCAGCGCATAGGTTTCGGCTGCCTTGCCCACCTCCATGTCATGCTGGAAGACGCCGATCAGCATGCCGCCGATCAGGTTGACGAAGAGGATGAGGAGACCGGCAATGGCGTCGCCGCGCACAAACTTGCTGGCGCCATCCATGGAACCGTAAAAGTCCGCCTCCATGCGCACTTCGGTGCGGCGCGTGACGGCTTCCGCCTGGGTGATGATCCCGGCGTTCAGGTCGGCGTCGATGGCCATCTGCTTGCCCGGCATGGAATCCAGGGTGAACCGCGCGCTGACTTCCGAAACGCGGCCGGCACCCTTCGTCACCACCACGAAGTTCACGATGATGAGAATGGCGAAGACCACGATGCCGACGGCATAGTTGCCGCCGATCACGAAGTTGCCGAAGGCCTCGATCACCTTGCCGGCGGCATCCGGGCCGGTGTGACCATGCAGCAGCACCACCCGGGTTGAAGCGACGTTCAGCGCCAGCCTGAGCAGCGTGGCCAGCAGCAACACGGTGGGGAACGCAGCGAGGTCCAGCGGCCGCATCACGTACACGACCGCCAGGATCACGATCAGCGAGATGCAGATGTTGAAGGTGAACAGCGCATCC
>JBBQJK010000137.1:0-6457 GCA_038325835.1 Gammaproteobacteria bacterium | reverse complement strand
GGGGCCAAAGACCCACTGATCCCGCCGGAGGTCGTGCAGCAGATCCGCGCAGGTCGTCCCGCTGCGGAGGCTTGGGTGTATCCGGAGGCTGGTCACGGTTTCAGCTGCGACGAGCGGCCCGAGTTTCACCAGCCTAGCCACGCCCTGGCACTGGAGCGCACTCTGACGTTCTTTGCAGAGCACCTCCGCTAACGTCCAGCCAGCGGCCCTGCTGCCTCGCATTCTGCTGCACCACTTGCACTATGGGCGTCGGGCTGGTTAATTGCGGTACAGACCCTTATCCGCTCAGGAGCAACCGTGCATGTCCGATTCCAGTGAGTCCTCGTCCAGGCAAGCGCCCGCGACCCCGCGTCCCGGCGATGGGCTTGACCGGCGTCAGTTACTGGCAGCCGCTGCGGGCCTCGCCGCCACGCTGGGTATCTCGCTGACAGCGACGACCGAAGCACGCGCCGCCAGCAAGGCGCGGACCTGGCCCGGCCGGGACGTGGGGCCGTTCGACAGTTTCCGCGACTACGTGAAAGCTCTGGAGGACCGGGGCCTGGTTCTGCGGGTCAAGCGGCTCGACCAGGACAAGTACGAGATGACGGCGCTCACCTACCTGCTGATTGACAGGTTTGGCTGGTACGGCGCCCCGGCGATTCTCGTCGAGGAAATCAAACAGGATGGCCGGTGGTTCAAGGGTCCGGTAATCACCAATCACATGGGTCCCTGGGACACTGAGGCGATCATCTGGGGCCGGGAACCGGTACCGGGTAAAGGCGAGGAAACCTACCGGGAGGCCATCAAGTTTCTCTATGACGGGATTGAGGCCCGACTGGGCAAGACGCCAACCATCCCCACCAACCCGATCCCCGCCGCCACGGCGCCGGTAAAGGAAGTGGTGCTGATGGGGGACCAGTGTGACCTGCTCGACTTCGCGTTCATCAAGTCCAACCCCGCTGACTCCGCCCGCTACGTCAACACCGGGTCAATCTTCACTGAGGACAAAGAGCTCGGGATGAACTTCGGCACCTACCGGTGCGAGATCAAGGGTCCGCGCCAGCTCGGCGTGAACCCGGAGGACGGCCAATCGGGCTGGAAGATGCTGATGAAGAAAATCGAGCGGGGCGAGAAGCGCTGCCCGATTGCCATTGTGGTGGGCAATGACCCTATCGGCTACTTCATCAGCTCATCACTCATTTCCAAGGGCGGCGCCGACGAGCTGGCGATCGCGGGTGGCTTCCGCAACAAGGCCGTCGACGTGGTGAAGTGCGAGACCAACGACATGCTGATTCCGGCAAACGCGGAAATGGTCATCGAAGGGGAAGTGCTGCTGGATGAGATGCTGCCCGAAGGCCCCTTCGGCGAGATGTACGGCTATCTCGGCCTGAAGAAGGAGCGGAACTTCGTGATGAATGTCACGTGCATCACGCACCGGAAGCAGCCCTGGATACTGAACCAGTTTACCGGCGTCACGCGGGGCTTCTGCACGGCGCCTCTTGAGGCGTTCTCATTCTACCGGCTGAAAAAGCTCGTGCCCAACGCGATCGCGTTTCACTCGCCGGTGGAGTGGACCGGCATCGGGATCCTCTCCATCGACAAGACGGGACCGAAGCAGGGCCTGGAAGCCGGCAAAAAAATTGTGGGCGTTGTCCCGATCACCAAGACCTGCATTGTGGTGGATAAGGACGTGGACGTGCTTAATCGCACTGAGGTCATGCAGTGCGTTGGAGCGCGCTGGCAGCCTTACCCGGCAACGGAGATCATCCAGGAAGCCCGGGGGATGGCCCTGGATCCCAGCTCAGCCATACGGTCCATCAGCAGCAAGATCGTCATCGACGCCACGCGTCAGTTGCCGGAGGAAGGCGGGCCGGCGGTCTATCCGGAGCGCAACCGGGACCTGCTGACGAAGCTGGCGCCGGAATCCTTCGAGATCGTGGAACAGAACTGGGACAAGTACCTGAAGGGCTGGAAGCGGGACGCCTAATGCTCCTGGCGGTCAGTCACTCAGGTAGTAGTCCACGGTCGTCACGACCCGGACCTTCTTGAACTCCGCCGAGAACTGATCCCGGTCCTCTATGGAAAACAGGCCCTGCTGGGCGCTGCGGATGGCGCCCACCTCGCTGCCCGAGTCTTTGGCGAACTGCTCGGCGGCACGGCGAGCATCCTTGGTGGCCTCGGCAATCATCTCCGGCTTGATCTTGTCCAGGTCGGTGTAGAGGTACTGGGTGTTGTACTCGTAACTCCGGATCACGGCGACGCCGTCCTTCACCAGCTCCCCGCTGCGCTGGATGGCCTTCCTGGCGATGTCGATCCGGTCCGTGCGGACGGTGACGGTGACCTCGGCGGTATAACGGTCAAGCCGGCGGCCGTCGCCCGTCATGCCCTGGGCTTCCCGGTCCTGGACGCGGGGCGCCGATACGCTGATCTGGTCGAGAGGGAAATCGCTGGCGAGAAAAGCCCGGACTTTGGCCACGCCGTCATCCGCTTTCCGCTGCAGATCAACCAGTTCGTTGGACGTCACACTGAAGACAATTGGCCAGAGGGCAAGATTCGCGGGCACCTCGCGCTCGGCGAGTCCACGAACGGACACCTGGCGCTCGCTTGAACGGGTCTGGATCAGTGCCTCACCAATCAGGTAGCCGGCAACGACGATGCCCAGGGCGAGGGCGATTGCCGGGAGGGTGTTGCTCTGATCGCCGTTCATGCCGTGACTTCCTCACTGATTACGCGGTGCCGGAGTATACCGATGCCGCTGATGTCGACCTCCACCAGGTCGCCGGGTGTTAGCCAGCGGGGAGGCTTCCGGGCGACACCAACGCCACTGGGCGTGCCCGTGGCAATGATATCGCCAGGATTCAACTGGCAGAAGCTCGAGCAGTACTCGATGATGCGTCGCACATCGAAGCACAGATCGCTGATGGGCGCCGCCTGCAGTACTTCGCCATTGACGCGGGTCTTGAGCTGAAGGCGGGCCGGGTCAGGGATCTCGTCCGTCGTGACGAGCCAGGGGCCGCAACCTCCGGTGGCCGGGAAGTTCTTGCCGGGAATGAACTGAGTGGTGTGCCGCTGCCAGTCCCGCACGGAGCCGTCGAGGAAGCAGGTGTAGCCGGCAACGTAGTCCAGCGCCTGCGCGGCAGGTACGTACCGGGCGGGTTTGCCAATGACGATGGCCAGCTCCCCCTCATAGTCGTACTCAGTGGACAGCCGGGGGCGCACCAGCGCCTCGCCATGGCCGACCAGAGAGTCGGGAAAGCGGGTGAACAACGTCGGGTAGTCGGGCTTTTCCCGGCCCATCTCGTGAATGTGTTCCAGGTAGTTGATCCCTACACAGATAATCCGGGCCGGAGCAGGAATCACCGGGTCGAAGCGCAGACCCGCCAGGCGGCGGCTCGGGACGGGGGCCAGCAGGGCCGGAATCTCGGGTAGCGCGCCGGCAGCCAGGACGTCCCGTAATCCGGGGAACCGCCGGTGAAGGTCCGGGGGCGGCAGCTGCACGCCCTCACCCTGCATAAGGCCCCAGGTCGCGGTCGCCCCGTCACGCAAACTCGCCAGCTTCATGTCCGAATTCTCCTTGCCGTATCATGGCATGACCCCATGCTGAAGCTCATTGACCCGAATCTCCTCCGCAGCCAGGCCTACGTGGCAGGGAAGTGGGTCAGTGCGGCCGATGGCGGCACGCTGGCTGTAATCAACCCGGCCACCGGGCAAACCCTCGGTACCGTGCCGGACTGCGGGGCCGGCGAAGCGCGGACGGCGATCGAAGCGGCAGCAACCGCCTTGCCCGCGTGGCGTTCGCGCCCGGCCAGGGAACGCGCAGCGCTGTTAAGGAAACTCCACGATCTTCTGCTCGCCAACCAGGAAGACCTGGCCCGCATCATGACCGCCGAGCAGGGCAAGCCGCTCACCGAGTCCCGGGGCGAGATTGCCTACTCTGCCAGCTTTCTCGAGTGGTTCAGCGAAGAGGCGAAGCGCGTCTACGGTGACGTCATTCCCGGCCATGCGAAGGACCGGCGCATCGTCGTCATTAAGCAGCCTGTCGGGGTGGTGGCGGCGATTACCCCCTGGAACTTTCCCTCGGCGATGATCGCGCGGAAGCTGGCCCCCGCTCTCGCGGCTGGCTGCACGATCGTGATCAAGCCGGCCGCGCAGACGCCCTTTTCCGCGCTCGCTCTGGCGGAACTCGCGCAGCGGGTGGGCATTCCCGCCGGCGTGGTGAACGTGGTCACCGGCAACGCCCGGGCCATCGGCGGGGAGATGACCGGCAACCCGCTGGTGCGGAAACTTACCTTCACGGGCTCCACCGCCACGGGCAAGCTGCTGCTCGCCCAATGCGCCCAGACTGTCAAGAAGGTCTCGATGGAACTGGGCGGCAACGCGCCTTTCATTGTCTTCGACGATGCGGACCTGGATGCGGCGGTTGCCGGTGCCATGGTGAGCAAGTACCGCAACTCTGGCCAGACCTGCGTGTGTGCGAACCGGGTGCTGGTGCAGGACGGGGTGTATGACGAGTTCGCCGGCAAACTTGCCGCCGCCGTCGCGAAGCTTCGGGTGGGCGACGGCCTGACGGGCGATCAGGACCAGGGTCCGCTCATCGACGCCGCGGCGGTCGCCAAGGTGGAGGAACACATTGCCGATGCGCTGGCCCATGGTGCAACGCTGCTCACCGGCGGCAGGCGCCACGCGCTTGGCGGCACCTTCTTCGAGCCGACTGTGCTGGGTGGCGTGACGCCCGCCATGCGCGTGGCGCGGGAAGAAACCTTCGGCCCGCTTGCGCCGCTGTTTCGCTTCAGCACCGAGGCTGAGGCTATTCGCCTTGCCAACGACACCGAGTTCGGCCTCGCCGCCTACCTCTACACCCGGGATCTGGGTCGCAGCTGGCGCGTACCGGAAGCCCTGGAGTACGGCATCGTAGGCCTTAACACCGGGCTGATCTCCACAGAGGTTGCCCCGTTTGGCGGCATCAAGGAATCGGGCAACGGTCGCGAAGGCTCGAAGTACGGAATAGAGGACTATCTCGAGATCAAGTATCTCTGCATCGCGGGCGTGGATGCCCTGTAGGAACGGCTTAAGGCGCGATCGGTATTGCCAATGAGACCACCTCAGGGAAAAGGCGCTCGCCTCACCGAAGGCCCCGTCAGCAAGGCGATCTTTTCGCTCATGCTGCCGATGATGCTCGGCATGCTCGCGATTGTTGTGAACAACGTGGCGGGCGCCTTCTTCGTCGCCCGGATCAGCACCGAGCAGCTGGCCGCGATCAGTTTTACCTTTCCAGTGAGCTTCATTGTTGGTGCCATTGCCATGGCCCTCGGGATTGGTACTTCGTCGGTAGTGTCCCGGCTCTTCGGGTCCGGCAACCGGGAAGAGGTAAAGCGCATCACGGGCCACGCCATGCTGCTGGCGGTAATCTGTGGCGCCGTAATGGTGGTGATTGGACTGAACACCATCGACCCGCTGTTTCGGCTGCTGGGTGCGAGCGAAGAGATCCTGCCGCTCATCCACCGCTACATGAGCATCTACTACTGGGGGGGGATCTTCCTGGTTGCGCCGATGATCGCCAACTCAGTCTTGCGGGCCTCGGGGGACGCGAAGCGTCCTGCCCTGATCATGACGACGGCCGCCGTGCTTAACGTGATCTTCGATGTGATCCTGATCTTCGGGCTGTTTGGCTTCCCGCGCATGGAGATCGAAGGTGCGGCCCTCGGTGGGGTGCTGTCGAACGCAGTCACCATGTTTGCCTCGGCCTTCTTCGTTGTGTACCGGGAGCGTCTCCTGGACTTCAGCCGGCTGGCTCCGGAGCTGATCCTCGACTCCTGGCGGCGAATCCTGCACGTGGGCCTGCCATCCCTGACGAGCAGCCTGGTAGCTCCGATAACCACGGCGTTTATCACCAGCCAGATAGCCAGCTTCGGCCAGGCGTCGGTGGCAGGCTTCGGCATGGCCTCCCGGATGGAGGGTATGTCGATGCTCGCCATGATGTCGCTGTCCGCCGCCATGACCCCATTCACCGGCCAGAATTTCGGTGCAAAGCGCCTGGATCGCGTCCGGGAGGGCGTGAACTTCGCTTACCGGTTCTCGCTCATCTACGGACTCAGCATCGCAGCGTTCATGCAACTCTTCGGCGGCCTCATTACAGACCTCTTTGGTCTGACCGGCCAGGCCAGGGAAACAGCGCTGCTCCATATGCACATCGTGCCGCTAAGTTACATAGCGCTTGGTTGCGCCATGACGGTGAACGGCGCCCTGAACGCGCTGGGCAAACCCATGGCAGCCATGTGGGTGTCGCTGTCCAGAACTGTGGCGGTCTATGCGCCGCTGGCGTGGGTGTTGTCCCACTTCTTCGGGATCGTCGGGATCTTTATTGCCGCAGCCAGCGCCAACTTCATCTCCGGCGGCATCGGGGCCGCCTGGCTGCGCGTCGCTCTGAAGGAGACCAAGGCTCTGCACCCGCCCAAGCCCGCCATAAATCCGCCAGCTG
>JBBQJK010000136.1:0-6478 GCA_038325835.1 Gammaproteobacteria bacterium | reverse complement strand
GGTGACGCCAGCGCGGGTGGTGGCCGTCTGGCCGTAGGTCCGAAATGCCGTCTCAAAGGCCAGGTCAGCGGCCGTAGGGACGACGACCGTGGCCTGCCCGAACACGGGATAGGCGCCGCACGCCTCCCCGTCATCGCAGATGGCCCCGTCGTTGTCCATATCGCTGCCGATCAGAAGCTGATAAGCGATCGGGGTGACGTCGCCAAAGGCAAAATTGACGGACGAACCCAGGGCGTTAACGGCAACCTGCTGGGTAATCTGGGAGGTGGCATTGTCCACCAGGACCACATACTGGCGACCGGCATTCGCCACACTCGGGCTGGCTGAGACCTGCATCAGAATCTCGACCCTCTCGTTATCAGCCGAGGAACGGAACTCGATGAAGCTGCTGTAGGTGCCCGGCGCGCGCCCGGCGCGGTCCACCTCGATCCGGTAATTGCCGAGGCCTGTCGCGTCCACCTGCTCCGCAACGACCCGCAGCCAGCCGGCGACCTTGAAGATCGAGTTAATGGCCAGTGCGCCGCCACCTGTATTCCTGACGAGCACATTGGCCGTAGTCCCCACGTCGCCAAAACTTAAGGACCGGGGCGACAAGCCCAGCTGAGGCAGGAGTGGCGGCGGCGTGGAGCTGGCGGCCTGCGCCGACTTGAACGCATCGATCAGGCCTACCCCGAGTTCATCGACCCCCGGGAAACCGATATCCCGCGTCATGAGGCCGCTGGCCAGCAGCGCATCGACCGTCGCCGGCGTAAGGGTGGGATTGATCGACTTCATCAGCGCAACGACTCCGGCGACGTGGGGAGCCGCCATCGAAGTGCCGATGAGGTAGTCGTAGGTTTCAACCGTCGCCCCCGCCTGGCGTGAAGCGTGGGTACTGAACACCGCATCGGGGAAACCATCACCATCCCGGTCTGCACTGTCCCCGCCGGGTGCGGCGACCCGAACCCAGCTGCCGTAGTTGGAGTAGAAGGCACGGGTGCTGGCCGAGTTCACGGCCGCCACGCCGATAACTCCCGGGCAGGAGGCGGGGGATTCCAGCAGGCTGGTGGCATCGTTCCCGGCCGCCGCAATGACCATGACTCCCGCCGCTCGCACAGCGTCCATCACGTCGCTCTCCGCCTGGGAACAGGAACGGAGGGCCCCAAGGCTCAGGTTAATGATGTCGGCGCGAATCGCCGGGACGGTGCCCGAATCGTTCGCCAGGCCAGCGGCATAACGGACTCCCTGCAGGATATCGGCCAGGGTGCCGGAACCGTCATCACCCAGGACACGCACGGGCATGAGGCTGGTGCGCCAGGACACGCCAGTCCCACCCAGACCGTTGTTCCCTGCAGCAGCGACGGTGCCAGCCACATGCGTCCCGTGAAAAATCAGCGAGCCGCCAGGTCCAGCATCGCCCGGATCGGCGGGATCGTCATCGATGCCGTCGCCATCACCGGCGTTGGCTCCCCGGACGAAGTCCTTGCCTGCAACCAGTCTTGCGGCCAGGTCGGGGTGCCCGAGCCGAACGCCGGTATCGATCACCGCGACGGTGACGCCGACATCACCCTGAGCGATGTCCCAGGCGGCTGGCAGCTGGATCTGCTCGTAATGCCAGCGCTGCCGCGCGTAAGCCGGATCGGCGGGAACCGCGGAGCCGGTCAGTACCCAGTTTGGTTCTGCCCAGCGCACGCCCGAGTCCCGACGGAGGCGCTTCAGCGCCATCAGGGTGTCCCACTTCCTGCGCAGTTCCGGGCTGCGAAACTGCCGGGAAACTACCGGACCACGCGCGTCGGCACCGGTCCCGGCAGCGAGCACAGTGGCCCGGGAACCTCCCTGATCATCGCTCAGGCGATACTGCAACTCCCGGTCCGGCGCTCCCCCGACCTGGACCAGGCTGTGGCGCTCCCCGAGGGCCGCCGCTGGCGAACGGCGGGAACCAGCGCCCGTGTCATTCTCGGGGGCGAGGCGCAGCAGCAGTTCGCCGGGCACAAATGCCGCACTGAGCCGCAGCGGGCTGGCAGTGCTGGTGGAGAGGGTCTGGCCGAGGCTGAGGCGATAGTTGGCAAAACCTCCCGGGGCGTCTTCGAAGGCCACGACCTCTACATAGTAGCTGCCCGAGGCCGGCACTGTGAGGCGCTCCACCCGGCCCGTGCCAACTGACGAATCGACGACGTCGCCTGCCCCGTTGAGCAGATAGAGATCCAGGTCATTGACGGCCGGATCGTCCGCCGCAATGCTCAACTCGATAGTCTGCCCGATGGCCAGTGATGCACGGTAATAGTCGCTGGGATCACCGGCGGGCTGGGTAGCACCGGGGGACCCGCGACCTGCGAGCGCCACGTAGCCGCCAACGATGGCGGGCACGGGCAGCAGCTGCGCAGCACCAATACTGTTGTTGGCTGTGCGGGGCGCGAGAGGATCGTTGGTGTCGGAATCCACCTGGGTGGTGCTGCCAACCAGCACGCGCCCGGACACCGTGCTGACCGGGGCCGCGACCCGCACAGTCAACTCGGCCCGCCCTGCCCCGCCCGGGCCGGTACAGGACAGCACGAAGAGAGTATCGCTGCGGATGGGCCCCACCTGCTCGGAGCCGGCCAGCGGCTTGTTGCCAGCCCAGCCACCGGAACCTTCGCAGACGGCAGCAGCGGTAGACGACCAGGTGAGGGTGGCCACAGCGCCTGCGGTCACCGCCAGTGGCGCAGCGCCGAGAGTAATCTCAGGCACGGGCTCCTGACTTCCGCCACCGCCGCCGCCGCCGCCGCACCCGGCCAGTATCAGTGCTTGCAGCAACGCGGCGAGGCCGGGTAACGGTCGGGTCCGTGTCGAGGTAAGTGGCCTGATCGCTGACCCCACGTGGACGCTGCTTTCTGTTCGCTGCCGTCGGCTCAATTGCCTGGCCGTTCATTTTAGCAGTCGAAACGCGCAAGGGTGTCGCCTTCGGGTGCCGTTTATGGTTATGTGCACCCCACTCGACGCGCATCCCCCCGGATCCGGCCCCTTCCCGGGGCACCGGGGCACGAAACCACTTCAGCCTTTTGCCGTTCAGTCAGGACACCGTACCGATGAATCTCCAGCAACTGTTTGGGCCCGTTCTGATCGCCTTGTTTGTCGCGTTCCTGCTCGTCAGCTCGATGGCAGGGTTCTACGTTGACTGGCTGTGGTTTTCCGAGGTCGATTACCAGCAGATATTCCTGCGTAGTCTCGGTACGAAAGCGGCTCTGGCAGCAGCTGGCTTTGCTGTGGCCTTTGCGGTTCTGTACGCCAACGTGCGGCTTGTCCAGCGGTCCCTGGGGCCTCGGTCTTTCACCGTCTACGGTCCGGAAGGAGCACGCACAGTCTCGTTCGACGCAGCGAGCCTGAAGCCGCTCTTCCTGGTTGGTAGTGCCGTTGCCTCGGGCCTGCTGGCCTTCTACGCCGCCGGGCAATGGGAAACCTGGCTGATGTCGCGAAACGCGGTGTCGTTTGGCGCCAGCGACCCGATCCTGGGCCACGACGTTGGGTTCTACATCTTTCACTTGCCGCTGCTGCACGCGCTCCTCAATTTTGCCGTCTGGACCACGCTCCTCGCCGGACTTGGCGTAGCCCTTGGGTACTTCGCCAGCCAGAACCTGATGCTGGATCCGGTTCGGGGCGTCCAGATGAGCGCGGGTGCACGGCGGCATCTCAGTGTCCTGGCCGCCCTGCTCCTGCTGTTGCTGGCCTTTCGTGCGTGGCTGGGACTCTCACAACTGCTGGTCTCGCCGTCCGGGATCGTTTACGGCGCTTCCTATGTAGACGTGCACGCGGGCATTCCAATGCAATGGGCGCTGGTCGTTGTGGCGTGCCTGGGTGCTGCACTGGCCCTCTGGCAGACGCGCACCACGCGCTTTTGGCCCCTGCTCGCAGCGGGTGGCGGGTACGTTCTGGTGGGACTGGCAGGGCAGGCCTACGGCATCGCGCTGCAGCGCCTGGTGGTGGCGCCAAACGAGCAGGTCAGTGAAGGTCCCTTCATCGCCCACTCAATTGCTGCCACGCGGACGGGCTTTGACCTCGACAAGGTCGAGGAGCGCCAGCTGTCGGGAGAGGCAACGCTGACGGCGGCGGACATCGAGCGTAACCGGGCCACCTTCGACAACGTGCCACTGTGGAATGAACAGCCACTGCTGGACACCTTCGGCCAGTTGCAGGAGATCCGCACCTACTACGATTTCGCCTCGGTCGACAACGATCGCTACGTCATTGACGGCAAGTACCGGCAGATCATGCTCTCGGCTCGCGAGATGAACTCCGACTCCCTGCCCAGCGGCACCTGGATCAACGAACGCCTGACCTTCACCCACGGCTACGGCCTGACTCTTGGCCCGGTGAACGAGGTGACGCCCGAAGGGCTCCCGGTACTCTTCATCAAAGACCTGCCCCTGGCATCGTCGGTGGACCTCAAGGTCGACCAGCCCGCCATCTACTACGGCGAGCTTTCCAACGACCACGTTTTCGTGAAGACCGGCACGGCTGAGTTTGACTACCCCAAGGGTGAAGACAACGTCTTCGGCAGCTACGCGGGCCAGGGCGGCATTGCTGTGGACACCCTCCTGCGCCGCTTGCTGTTTGCCATCCGGTTCGGCTCGCCGGAAGTGCTGTTCTCGCCAAACCTCATCGAGGGTAGCCGCGTGCTGATGTATCGCCGGATTGCGGAGCGCGTCCGGCGCATTGCGCCTTTCCTGACCTACGATCCGGATCCCTACCTGGCCATCTCTGGCGGGCGACTGGTGTGGGTGCAGGACGCCTATACCACCAGTTCACGCTACCCCTACTCCACCCCGAGCGCCGGTGGCGTGAACTACATTCGCAACTCTGTAAAGGTGACCATCGACGCCTACGACGGCACGGTCGTCTTTCACCTCGTGGACCCCGCAGATCCCGTGGCGGCAACGCTTTCCCGGATCTTTCCTGAACTGTTTCGGCCGCTTGACGCCATGCCTGTGGACCTGCGGGAGCGACTGCGCTACCCCCAGGGCATCTTCGGACTGCAGGCGGCGATGTACGCCACCTTTCACATGACCAGTCCCGATGCGCTCTACAACCGGGAAGACCAGTGGGACATCCCCTCTCTCGATGCGCAGGAAGGCGGCCCGCCCATGTCGCCCTACTACACCATCATGAAACTCCCGGGGGGCACCGACCCGGAGTTTGTCCAGATGCTGCCCTATACGCCGAAGCAGAAAGATAACCTCGCCGCCTGGCTGGTGGCCCGCAGCGATGGGGAGAACTACGGCAAACTGATGGTCGTCCAACTTCCCAAGCAGACAGTTATCTTCGGCCCACGCCAGATCTCGGCACGCATCAGCCAGGACCAGGTGATTGCGCCACAGATAACCTTGTGGAACCAGCAGGGTTCGGAAGTTATCCAGGGTACGCTTCTGGTCATACCGGTGGAAGAATCGCTGGTCTACATTCGCCCTCTATACCTGCGGGCAGCCGGCGGCCGGATCCCGGAACTGAAGCGGGTGGTTGTTGCCTACCGCAATCAGATCGTGATGGAGCCGACCCTGGATATGGCGCTGGCCCGATTGTTCCCCGGCAGTGGTGCCGATCGGCAGAAGATGCCCGCAGTCAGCCCAGGCGGGCTGCTCTCTGGAACGGCTGCTGGAGCCCTACCCGGCGCTTCGTCAGCCGGGACCGGCACGGGTGGCGGCGGACTCGCGGAGCAGGCGCAACGCCAGTATCAGCAGGCCATGCAGGCCCAACGTGCAGGCAACTGGACGTTGTACGGCGAGGAAATCAGGAAACTCGGTGAAACCCTGGAACGCATCCAGGGTGAGCAACCCAGGTAGTAAGCGCTTCCTGTCAGCGCGCCAACGAGGCCTCCCTGGCGCGGACCTCGAAGGTCAGGGAGGCCCAGAAGCTCTCCCAGTCCGCCGCGGGGTCTGTGGCCGGCACAGGGACCATGTGCACGGCCTTGACCAGCCAGCGCCCGGCGCGATCGAGGGGCAGCTTGACCATACCGTCCTTGCCGGTGCGCGCCTGGAATCTCCGGGCGGGCTGGTCGGCAGTAAAGGCGATGACCAGCACGCCCTCAACCGGTTGGCCCTGGTACCAGAGAGCAACCGGCAACCGGTCGCCCGGAATCAGGGCGTAGGGGTTGGCTCGCGGCAGCAGTTCCAGCGGATAGCCCAGCGGCTGGTCGTAGCCGGACCGGTCCACGCCGGTCACTGCACTCGCGGCAACACTGATCAGGGACTTGGCACACCGGGAATAGTATTCCCGCCCGTTGGACTGGGACGCCCCGCGCTCCTGGCGCAGCGCCAGAATCCGCTCCAGACCCTCTGAGCGTAAATACTTGTTGAAGCGCTCCGCTTCGAGATCCACATAGGATCGGGCGCTGTGATAGCCAATCATCCGCAGGCCCGGAGGCTTAAGCACGAGCGTAGCGGCGGGATCGTCGCCCGCAAAGCCCACCACCGGCTCGCGGCCCGCGGCGGAGCTGACCGAGAAATCAAGAAACCAGTCCTTCACGTAG
>JBBQJK010000135.1:0-6499 GCA_038325835.1 Gammaproteobacteria bacterium | reverse complement strand
CAGGGCTCCGGAGATGGGGGCTTTCTCGGCCAGAGGGATGCTCATGGCGATAAGCCTAGCAAAACAAGCTCCGGATACCAGTAAGATTGGCGCAGGCAGCATTTTATGCGCCCCTCCCAACAGGCTCTGGAGCCCCGATGGCCACTGACATCACAAGAAACAGCGAAGTCGCAATTGCCGTCTTCGTCGACTTCGAGAACCTGGCTCTCGGTGTCCAGGACACGAAAGGCGGGCGGTTCGACATCGACCTCGTCCTGAAACGGCTGCTGGAGAAGGGCCGGATCGTGGCCAAGCGCGCCTACTGCGACTGGACCCGCTACAAGCAGTTCATGCATGAGTTCCATATGCAGGGCTTCGAGATGATCGATATCCCCCAGACCAAAATCAGTGGCAAGAACAGTGCGGACATCCGCATGGTCGTGGACGCGCTGGATATGTGCTACTCCAAAGCCCACATCGACACCTTCGTGCTGCTCACGGGGGACAGCGACTTCTCCCCGCTGGCGTCCAAGCTCAAGGAGAACGACAAGCGCGTGATTGGTTGTGGAGTGCGAAACTCGACGTCTGACCTGCTCGCGTCCAACTGCGACGAGTTCATTTTTTACGACGATCTCATCACGGTCGCGAAGCGGACCCGCACCCGGGCGACGCCATCGAAGAACACGGAACAGGCAGACGCCCTGGACAAGGTTGCCGCCACGGTGGAGTCCCTGTCCCAGGAGTACGACCCTCTCTGGGGCTCACTGGTAAAGCAGACCGTGCGCCGCGTCTATCCGGGCTTCAATGAGACGGTTTACGGTTACCGCAGCTTTTCCGAACTGCTCGAGGATGCCGCCAAGCAGGGCATGCTTGAACTCGAGTTCGATCAGCAGCGGGGCAACTACAAGGTGCGTTCGAAGTCCCGCTGACGCAGGCCGTAGGAGCGCCTTCAGGCGCGACAAATTCTGGTCGCGCCTGAAGGCGATCCTACCGTAAAGCCGGGGCGTCCTTCTTTCCGGGTGGCGGCACCGGCGCCCTGACCAGCTGATACATCGGCCGGGCCCCCGGTTGCTGGTAGTAAGGCATCATCTGGGCTTCCAGGGCAGCCAGCGTGGCCTGCCGGTTATCCGGTGCGGGGTGTGTGCTGAGAAACCGGGGCGGCCCGCTGCCACCGACTTTCCCCATTTTCTGCCAGAGCGTGGCGGCCGCCCGCGGGTCGTAGCCCGCCTTGGCCGCCAGTTCGATGCCGATGCGATCCGCTTCGGTCTCGGAGGTCCGGCTGTTGGGCAGCGTGAGGGCGACCATGGCCGTGCCTTGCGCCGCGGCCATCCCCGCGGCGGAGTCCGAGGCGATGCCCACCGCCAGAGCCCCCAGCTGGCTGGCCATGGCCACCGACATGCGCTCAGCCGTGTGATTAGCCAGTGCGTGGCTGATCTCGTGGCCCATCACCTGGGCCAGTTCGTCATCGGTGGGGTCGATCTTCTGCAGGAGGCCGGTGTACAGCGCCATGCGGCCACCCGCCATGCACCAGGCGTTGACCTCCTTCGGGTCATCGATCACCTGCACGCTCCATTCCCACTGATTTGTGGCAGGCCGCATGATGATTGCCTGGGCAATCAGTCGCCCGGTGATGGTGTCCACGCGCTTCAGGATCTGCGGATCAGTGACCAGCTTGCCCTCGGAACTCAGCTTGCCCATGGTTTGCACATAGGCCTGCTTCGACTGGGAAATGGCGGATTGCTCGGAGACCAGCATCAGCTGCCTCCGCCCGGTGGGGCTGGTCGCGCAGCCGGTGACCAGGGTGACGAGCAGAATGGCCAGAGTGAGCCTGTACACGGTGGGTTTTCGCTCCTGCTACCTGAACCAGGGGCTGGCGGGGTGACGCGCGTGCAGCCGGCGGTCCAACCCAAACCACCGGCCCGTGGGCAGGACGATGAACAGTCCCGCGATGGCCCACAACGGCAGCAGGGAAGCGTCGTAGTAGCCGCCGATGGCAAACATCACCATCAGCCAGACGGCCAGCGCCGCTCCCCAGCGCGTCGCCAGACCCAGCGCCAGACTGATGGTCACGGTGATCACGGAGAGTGTGACCACCCAGGCGATAAGCGGGTACCAGGGAATGGCAAACTGACTGAGAAACTTCGCCCCGAAGGTGGCCGGATCAAGTTCGGCCAGCCGGGACTGAAACACGGTGCGCGAGTAGTCCGACCAGAGCCAGCCCTTGGCAACCTTGTTGAGGCTCGAGCCGAGAAAGAACAGCGCCATCAGGTAGCGGAGCAGCAGTACGACGGCAATCCCGATAGTCCTGGCCGGCGCCGTGCGGATCCCGGCGAAGCGAAACGGCTGGATTTCTGCACGGGCATTCATGACTTTTCCTTGGCAGGCTCCTCGGTGAACAATTTCAGCAGCTCCCGGCCCTCGGCCGGGTTCAGAAGCCGGCAGAGGCCCCGGGGTGTGTTGTCGGCACCGCGGCGCTGACCGGTGACCTGGTCGATCCACGCGTCCGGCACCTGAATGCGGTGCTCGACGAGATCGATGCGCGCCTCGGCATCGCCCGTGGTTGAACGCGCGAAGGCTTCTGTAGTGCCGGGGCGCTGCGCGTAGACTGACAACGGCCGCACGTCCTCCGTCCGCGTGTAAAAGAGCTGGATGAGGAATTCCCAAACCGTGGCCAGCTGAGCCAGCGTGCCCTTGGGTTCCAGCCGGTAGAGATCGAAAGTGGGGTCGTACACGGCAGCATTGCCGGAACTGTCATCGCAGCGAATGAAATCCTCGCAGGTGGTGCACTTGGCATTGACGGGGATGAGCAACTCCGCCTCGGGCAAGGGCGCTGCGCAGCCGGCCAGCAGGCTCAGCAGGACGGTCGGCAGGAACACGCGACTCACTCTGCCACCACCTGGGACAGGGTGCCGGTTCCCGACTCGTAAAGCAGCGGTGCCACGAGGACCTTTGGATAGCGGCTCTGCACGCGGGCCGCTTCGGCGGCCACAAAGCCCGCCGGCTCGTCGACTTCAAAGAGATCGCTCCAGTGGTCGAAGTGCTGCTCGGCCGCTGGGCGTTCCCAGCCTGCTGCCTCGATCATCTGCACCACGAACTGCTCCCGGTGACTGCGGAGTTCCACCAGCCGGCAGTCGTCGTGGCCGACGATCGCAATGGCGGACACGCCGGCGACACCGATCGCCCAGGAGACCTTGAAGGGATCCCGCTTGAGGCTGGCGCCAGCCGTGTGCAGGGCAATGGCGAAACCCTCGGGCACCCGCAGGGCAGCGTGCTGCTCCAGGCAGGTGGCCAGCAGCACTTCCGGCCGGGCGTACTGGCGCGGCGGGGCCGCCAGGTTCTGGTAGCGAAGCAGGTCGCCGATGGGCGTGCCCCGGTAGAGCGGGAGTATGTCCGCCTCGGCTTTGACGGCGATCTGGGCCAGGGTCATGGGAGCTTCGGTTCGACTGGTGTGGGTGTCTGCATCTTCTTATTGAGCCGGGATTTGGTCTCCGGCGCAAGCGCCTCAAACGTGTCCGCCGCCAGGCCCACACCGGCCTCCGCGAAATAGTTGTAGGCGACGTCCGCCCCGGCCGCGAGGATGGGTTCCCGCTCCTCCGGCCAGACATAGGTGGCGCTGATGAGTCCGCTATAACCCCGCCGGCGCAACTGCTCGCTCGCCAGGACCTTCGCCTCCGTGTCGGGAAGCGCGAGCATGATCACCCTGACGTGATCCAGCCGCAGGCGGTGCCAGAGCAACGGGTCCTCGGCATCCGCGTAGACCACCCGTCGTCCCTCGCTCAGATGCCGTTCCACCTTGCCCAGGTCGCTGTCCAGGCCGACCACCTTGCGCCCCAGGTCCCGGGCATGGTCGTAGGCGCCGGTCCCGACCCGGCCCATGCCCACCACCACGACGTCCGCTCTCCCGAGGGAAATCGGCTCGTCATCGGGGTGGCGGCGATTGCGCTCAAAGAGGCGCAGGAAACGTTCCAGCGCCGCGAAGATCTCGTGGGCATAGCGGCTGAGTGGTGCCGTTATGGCAAAGGAGATGGCCACGGCAATCGCGGTGGCCACCAGCCACTCGGCGGGGACCAGTCCACGCTCGACGCCTGCGGCCATGACGATCAGTCCGAACTCGCTGTAGGTCGCGAGGCTCAGGCTGGCGAGAAAACCGGTTCGGGCTGACAGGCCGAAGGCCAGCAGCAGCAGGAAGTACAACAGCATCTTCAGCGGCAGGACGACAATGGGCAGCGCCGCCAGTCCGAGGGTTTCCCAGGTGGGCAGGCCGGTGAGGCCGATGGTGAGGAAAAAGCCGACGAGGAATAACTCTTTCAGTCCCCACAGTGAGTCGCTGAGTTCGATGGCCTTCGGGTGGTTGGCCAGCAGCATCCCGATCAGCAGGGCGCCCAGTTCACCGGACAGGCCTATGGCCTCGAAGCCGTACCCGCCGATGCCCAGAGCCAGGACGCCGCCCAGCAGAACGAGCAACTCGCCGTGACCTGCCAGGTCCAGCAGCTTGCGCAGGACGGGTTGTACGACTGGCAGGAGGAGGACCAGCGCGGCACTCCAGCCCAGTGCCCGCTGGTCATTGAAACCGAGCACGGCGACGGCGACCAGATCCTGGAAGATCAGGATCCCGATGGCCACGCGCCCGTGGAAGGCCCGGATCTCCCGCCGCTCTTCCAGGATTTTTGCGGCGAGCACGGTGCTGGAGAAAGACAGGCTGCTCGCCAGCACGAGGACCAGGGGCAGGGCCAGGGGGTAGCCCGCGCCCAGGCGCGTGGCCAGGACGACCACCAGCACAGCCACCGCCAGCTGCAGCAGCGCGACGCCCCAGACCTCAGGCCGCACCATGGCCTTGATGCGCAGCTTCAACCCAACGGAAAACAACAGCAGCAGCACACCGAGGTGCGCGACTTCCGTCAGGGCGGGCACGCGCTCCACGCCGGCGGCATTGAGCAGGAAGCCGGCGCCCAGAAAGCCAATGAGGGGGGGTAATCCAAGCTGGCGAGCCAGCAGACCCAGGGCGAAAGCGGCAGCGATCCAGACAGCAACCATGGACCGCATCTTGGAGCAATAATGGGCCATGCAGAAGATCCGCAGCCCTTTTCTGTGGCTGGGGCCGGCGTGGTGATGGAGCTGGCGCTGCAGTAGTCCTGCCTGCACCTGACGACGGGCGTCACGTCAGGATAAGTTTGAATCCGGCAATCGTCAGCACGATGGCCAGCAGGCGCTTGATCGCCAGATGCGGCAGGCGCCGACTGCCGAACCAGGAGCCGATACTTCCCCCGATCACTGCTGCAATCACCAGTGCCCAGGCGAAGGCAGGAAAGCTGTTCGTGGCACTGATATTCCCCGCCAGGCCCGCGGCGGAGTTCAGCAGGATGAAGGGTGCCGACACAGCGGCCGCTGATTTGGTCCGCGCCCAGCGCATCAGGATGAGGAGGGGTGTCAGGAAGATTCCGCCGCCGGTCCCGGTCAGACCGGACAGCATCCCAAGCAGTCCACCCACACCCACCGCAACGAGTCTTGGCGGGAACTTTGGTTCACTCTCTGCGGGCGGCCTCAGCAGAAACTGGGCGGCTGAGAGCAAGAGGACGAGTCCTACCAGAACCTTGAAAAGCTGGGTTGGCAGGTTCAGATAGCCGCCGACAAACGCGAAGGGCACCGCGAGGAGCGCGAAGGGCCAGAACAACGGCCAGGAGAAGTATCCCGCTCGCCAGAACTGCCAGGTGCCGATCGCAGCCACGAGAATGTTCAGGCCCAGCGCGATCGGCTTGATCTCAGCCGGGGCCATGCTGAGCAGGGACATCACGGCGATATAGCCTGAAGCCCCCGCGTGGCCAACCGACGAATAGAGCACAGCGACGGTAAAGACGGCGGCCGTCAGGACCCACAGGGTTTCAGGTGCCATAAGCAGGTTCCATGCCAGTCGCTTTGCCAACGCCGGGGTTTAGTGTATGGTGCGGCACGTTAAAGAAGCTTTCGTCCGGTCAGCTCGTTCATCCTGAGCCTTTCGACCAATCAATCTGGACTTGTCCAGAAGGCCACTCAATATCCTGCCTCTACCGGACCAGAGGATTACCGCCCGACAGGGAATTGGCTTCGGCCAGTATCGTCAGGGGGCTCTGCAGGCTGGAGAGGAAATCATTACATGTCTTTTCAATCTCTCGGGTTGAAACCCGAACTGCTGCGCGCCATCGAAGAACGCGGCTACACCATCCCCACTCCCGTGCAGCTCCGTGCCATCCCCGAGGTTCTGGCCGGCCGTGACCTGCTGGCTGGCGCCCAGACGGGCACCGGCAAGACAGCGGGCTTCACGCTGCCGATTCTCCAGCTGCTGACGGCCCCCGGCGCCGTGCAGCTCCGCACACCCCGGGTACTGGTGCTGGTTCCCACGCGGGAGCTGGCCGCCCAGGTTGCCGAAAGCGTCAAGACCTACGGCAAGTATCTGCCGATCTCCACCACGGTCGTGTTCGGTGGAGTTGGCTTCAACCCGCAGGCGGACAGTCTGCGTCGCGGCACCGACATCGTCGTGGCCACG
>JBBQJK010000134.1:0-6509 GCA_038325835.1 Gammaproteobacteria bacterium | reverse complement strand
TATTGCGAAGGATCCGGCCATGGGCTGCGAATGCGGCCCAACCACGCGCTACAGCTGACGCCGCTACACGGCGCCGCTGATCTTCGACGTTGGACCGCACAGACAAGCAACATGGCAGTACCGACGTCCTTCTAACACTATGGAGCTCCGATGTCCCTCTCGTTCTCGAATCCCCCGGACGTGCATGCGCCACTTGGCCTCTACAGCCATACAGTTTCGGTGCCGGCGGGCACTGAGCTTGTGTACCTCTCAGGGCAACTTGGCGTGCGTCCCGACGGCTCTACGCCGCCAACAATCGCCGAACAAGCCGATCAGGTCTTTGCCAATATCATCACGCTATTGCGTAGTCATGGGCTCGGAGCTTCGGACATCATCAAACTAACCACCTTCATGGTTTTTGGCCACGATGGAGAGGCCGTTCGAGCCGCAAGGATCAAGCACCTTGGTATTCATCGACCAGCGTCAACAGCCGTATTCGTATCGCAGTTGGTTGATCCGGCTTGGTTCGTAGAAGTCGAGGTGGTCGCTGCCAAGCAGGTTGGTCACGCGCGTCAGCATGTGCCAACAGCGGCCTAACCACTCACTCAAGCGGGGCGCCAACGGCAGAGAACCAGGCCGGGTCTGCCGGTACCCGGTACACCTTCGCCAGCCCTCGCCCGGAGGCCTGCCGCCGCAAGCACTTTCTGGCTATAGTCACGCACCTCACCCAAACACCCCTGGCGGATACCGATAATGAACAGTCCCTGGATAAACAAGCCGCGCAGCCGGCGTGCAACCCTGCAATCAGCCCTCGGCATCGGCGGCATCGCCGCCGGTGGGCTGTTGCTCGGCGCCTGCGCCTCTACCAGCCAGTCGCAGCCGACCGGCGCAAAGCGTGTGCCGGTGGATTTCAAGGATCCCCGTCAGAGCCTGCGGGCCTTCATCAAGCTGACCGGAGACCTCGACCCCACCACGGAAACGCCCGGCTGGTTTGGCGGCACCGTCTTCGGCGATACCCGGCGCGATCGTCCGCTGCAGCCGCTGATCGGCATTCAGGGTTTCGGCGTTGTCCGCACCGAGGCACAGCCGGACGGCTCGTTCCGGGTGTTCAACCGGGAATGTGCGTTCTATACGGACATCAAGACCGGGAAATTCATCGACCAGTGGAAGAACCCCTACACCGGCGAGATGTGTGACGTTAAACCCATCCACAACATGACGGTCAATGCGCACCTGATCGTGAGTCCAAAGTTCGGCACTGCCATCGAGATGGACTTCGACGGCAAGCTCATGCAGGTGCCGCTGCCCCTGGGCTGGGATGTCTTCGACGACAAAGTGTTCTCGACCTTCGAGGTGCACACTTCGTTTCCTAGTGAACTCACCCCGGAAAAGTGGCCGCGGGAGTCCGCCGGCAAGGTGCTGCGCATTGCGGAGATCTTCCAGCGGGTTGCCAGCCTCGCTGACGTGGAGAACCCGGACATCACGAGCGCCGATTACTCCGGCACCTGGACCCGCGTCGGCCCCTGGTTACCCTGGATGCGTCAGGGCCAGGCGGACGGCAGCCTCGTGTTTCGCACCTTCATGACGAAACTGAAGTCGGCAGATCAGCTGCCACCGGATCTCAGGGCCATCATCAAGGAGCGTCTGCCCGAGTATTTTCAGGCGCCGTCGCCGGACACCTGGGGCAGCAAGAACGATTCGAGCTTCAGCGTCTACGCCCGGGAAAACACGCCCCTGCCGGCGCAGAAATAGACCTCAGTGTCGTAGCTTGCCTGCCGGCCGGAGGCGCGCTCCCAGCCGCGCCAGCAGTTGCGGCAGGCCCGCAGCGTACTCCGCTACGGTGCGCAGCACATTGGTGTGATTGACGATGCGGATACTGTAACTGACGGTGTTGGAGTGATTCATGGTCGTGTGCCACCAGTTGGCCGGCATGAAGAGCGCCTGCCCTGCCTTCAGCACCAGCGATACCGGGTGGGTCCTCCGCAGTAGCGGAAAGCGGTCGAGTGAGGCCAGTTCGAGGTTGTAGACCCTGGAGTTCCGCAGCTGCCAGGGATACTGCGCGCCGGCGTAGCGATACAGGTACGGACCATCCTCCGGAGGAAACAGCAGGAATTCCTTCTCCCCCTCGAGCTGGATGAAGCCCACATGCACGGCCACGTGGTCGACGTGGACAGGCCCGAAACCCGTGCCACGCTGGCCGATGAACAGCTCGGGTCCGCTGATCCGGTCGAGACCGGGCAGGTCTGCCCAGTTCGGCGTGAACTCCGGCGGCAGGACGAAACGGGACCGGAGCCGGCTCAGGTGGCGGTTTACCGACAGATGCATGAGATACGGGAGCTTCGGCGGATTCTGTTGCCGGAACAGCCGCAGGTAATCCCGCAACGTCGAGATCCCCAGCGCCTCCCGGTTCTTTGCCTGATCGTTGCGGATCACCCAGCCATAGGAGCCCTGCAGCCGGGCAAACTCCAGATGGCCATAGGTCGCAGACAGCGTATCGACCAGGGAGACCGGGTGTGGCCACAGCCCGCTATACTCAAAGACCGAGGGCCACTCCTGCCGAGCCACGGGGTACCGGAGGCGAGCGCGCCCTGTGCCGACTCGAGTGATGCCGAGCGACGAGATGCGGCTATGACCCATGAGAGACAACCGTGCAGGACATGACGAGATTGCTTCGCCACCGGTTGCAGATCGGTTTTGCCGCCAGTCATGGCCATGCCTGACCTTCGGCGCGCCGCACAGCACCCTGGAGCGTGATGCACGAACCGCGGCAGGCCACTATCCCCTCCACCGCCGCCTCGCTCGGCTATGGCGGCTTGCTGCCGTTTGTCCTCCTGGCACTCGGCATCCTGATCGACACTCAACGGGCGGCATGGTTCAGCGCCGCCCTGATCGCCTACGGCGCCGTGATTCTGAGCTTCGTGGGTGCCCTGCACTGGGGCTTCGCGATGTCCTTGGGGGAATTTACCGATGAATCCGGTCACCGGCGGCGAAACGAAGAATTCCTGTGGAGTGTTGTGCCGGCCCTGCTGGCGTGGCCCGCGTTGCTCGTATCGACGACTGTAGCCAGCGCCCTGCTGATCGCCGGGTTTGTCGCCCACTATGGGCAAGACCGGCGCCTGGCCGCCTTTGCCAGCCTGCCGGCCTGGTACCTGCCAATGCGCCTGCGTCTGACCGTCGTGGCGTGCCTTTGCCTGGCCACCGGCGGCCTCGCCCGGTTCTGGCGCTAAGACTTGACGCTAACCCTGGGAGGAACGGCGATGAACAGGATACCGCCCCACGACTGTTCCCCTGAATGAACCTCGGGTCTTTTCCCGACGGCCTCCGGGCCGTGGTCGTCGGTGCCGGTGGTGGCATCGGCAATGCGGTGGTCGAGCTCCTGGCGGAATCGCCGCGGGTGGCCCAGGTGTACGGGCTGACGCGGACCCGGGCTGCGCTGGTGAGTCCCCGGGTTCTGTCCATCCCGTTCGACCTCCGGGACGAGCCATCCATCGCGGCGGCTGCCGCCCGCTGTCGGGCCGATGGGCCGCTGCACCTCGTGTTCGTCGCTACCGGTGTCCTGCATGACGGTGCGGGGCTGCAACCGGAAAAGAGCTGGCGGGCGCTGACCGCAGCGTCACTGACAGAGTCCCTTGCCGTGAATGCAATCGGGCCTGCGCTGCTCGCCAAGCATTTCCTTGAGGGGCTCGCGAGGGGCGAGAAGGCCGTGTTCGCTGCACTCTCAGCGCGGGTAGGCTCTATCGAGGACAACCGGCTGGGAGGCTGGTACTCGTACCGCGCAGCGAAAGCCGCCCTGCACATGTTGATGCGCACCTGTGCCATCGAGCTGGCGCGCAGGAACCCCACAGCCCTGTGCATCGCCTTGCATCCCGGGACAGTGGACACTGCGTTGTCGGGGCCGTTCCAGTCGACGGTGCCGGAAGGCCAATTGTTCAAGCCCCGGCAGGCGGCGGAACATCTCCTGCACGTCATCGACAGCCTCGACTCGTCGGCCTCCGGCAGTGCCTTCGCCTGGGACGGTCAGCGCCTGCCATTCTGAGCCAAGGGCAGGTAGTATCGAGGCTGCCGGTGAATCCGATCCCGGGTGCACACCGTAAATCATTGCGTATGAGCCAGGGGACCCAGTAGCCAGTGAACGGGAAACGGAAGTTTCTGGCCTTCCTCCGGCTTGTCGGGATTGCCCTGCTCGTCCCCGCGGTGCTCTGGCTCCTCGGTGGCATGCTCGGCTTTCTGCCCACCGACATTGCGGCGATTGCCGGGTACTCAGGTCTCCGGGTGATTGGCAGTGCGGCGGTCGGCGGTTGTCTGCTCGCTGCCATTGGTTCCGCCGATATCTGATTCAAGGAGGACGACGATGATCAAGCAGTCTGATGTGTTCATTCTTTTGGCGGTAGCCATTTCCTTTGCCCTGTCCGGCTACCTGTGGTTCTCGGGTCAGCGGGAGGAAGGGCTGTTCACCGCGCTATGGGTGCCCTCGATCCTGTGCTTCGGCATCTATTTCAAGCTGATGGCCCAGGGCGGCTCCCGGTCATGAGTACCGGGACGATTCTCTACTTCGCGATCGGCGTTTTTACGCTGATGGTTATCGGTATCGTCCTGACCGGCCTGGAGTTCCGCAGGATGACCAAGTCATCCACCACCGGAAAAAACCAGGGCTCGCGCGGCCGGTAGCTCGTGATCGGTCAGGCCGACTTGCGGGCCTGAACCACCGGCCTCAGCAGCACCGTCAGTTCCCGCAGGCTCCGGTCCGTGGTCTCCCAGTCGATGCAGCCGTCCGTCACGGACACCCCGTAGCGCAGCTTCGACCGGTCGGCCGGAATCTCCTGGTTGCCGGCCTCCAGGTTGCTCTCCAGCATCAAGCCGATGATGGAGCGGTTGCCGTTCACCACCTGTTCGATGCAATCCCGTGCCACGAGGGGCTGCCGCGACGGCTCCTTGCTGGAGTTGCCGTGGCTGCAGTCGATCACGATGCTCTCGGGCAGTCCTGCCTTGCGCAGCTCCTTTTCGCAGAGGGCGATACTGTCGGAAGCGTAGTTGGTGCGCCCGGCACCGCCACGGAGGACGACGTGGCCGTAGGCGTTGCCGCGGGTTTGCATGACGGCTGTCCGGCCGTCCTCGTTGATGCCGAGAAAATGGTGCGGCTGGCGCGCAGACTTCAGGGCGTTGATGGCCACCGTCAGCGACCCGTCGGTCCCGTTCTTGAAGCCGACCGGCGTTGAAAGGCCGCTCGCCATTTCCCGGTGGGTCTGGGACTCCGTGGTGCGCGCGCCGATCGCATTCCAGGTGATCAGGTCGCCCAGGTACTGGGGCATGATCGGGTCCAGCGCTTCGGTGGCAGTCGGCAACCCGAGCGTCGCGAGGTCCAGCAGAAGCTTGCGGGCCACACCGATGCCCTTCTCGATGTGGAAGGAATCGTCCATGTCGGGATCGTTGATGAGTCCCTTCCAGCCCACCGTCGTCCGGGGCTTCTCGAAATACACGCGCATGACCAGCACCAGCGTGTCGCTGACGGCATCCGCGAGTGTCTTGAGGCGCTTCGCGTAGTCCAGGGCGGCCGTGACATCGTGAATGGAGCAGGGGCCCACCACGACGAACAACCGGGGATCCCGCGCGTCGATGATGTTCTGCAGGGTGCGCCGGTTGCGCAGGATGAAGTCCTCCAGCGCGGGGCTTAAGGGGTAGTCGGCCTTGACCTGCGCCGGGGTCGGCAGGATGGTGCGGGCCACGACATTGACGTTGTAGATCTGGCTCTCGCCGGGGATGTCCATGGGGCGAAGGATAGAGGTCTGGCCACGGACCGGGCAACATGGCAGTGGCCACACTGTAGAATGAGCCCCAGAAAAACCCGCTCAATCCAGCCAATCCGGAGTCCTGCCATGTCCAATGTGTCCACTCTCAAGCCCTTTGCCAAGGGCGACATCTTCGCCGGCGCCACGGTCCTGAACCGGCCGGAAGACGACCATGCGGGCGATGGCCGGATCATCCAGTACGACAGCAATCTCAACGAAAAGGGCGTCCTCTGGACAGAGGGCACGACCCACCTTATCGGCGGGCTGGCCTTTGCGCCGGATGGCACGCTCTGGGGCTTCGACAGCAACAGCTTCAAGGTCTTGCGCGTCAGCCCCCAGGGCAAGCAGCTGCCCCCCATCAAGTTCGCCGACCGGGCCTTCTCCAATATCAACTTCGCGAAGGACGGCACTATTTATCTGGGCGAGCACCTGGTCGGCAACACGGTGCGCACCCGGCCCGGCACTACCCTGGGCACCACCCTACCCCTGCTTCCGGGCACTGACCGGTTCGGCGACGGCCTGCTCTGCCAGTTCACCCAGGACGGCAAGCTGCTGAAGGAATTCAGGACCCCGGTCCACGGCGGCATGCCGGGCTTCCTCGGGCTGACGGGCGCGGCGCTGCGCGCGGACGGCAAGTCGATACTTTATCTCTCGGAACTGAGCGACAGCATCCGCTGCTGGGACCTGGTCAACGACAAGGCCCTGCCCCACCTGGTGACCTACGCACCGGACAGCGGCAACATG
>JBBQJK010000133.1:0-6512 GCA_038325835.1 Gammaproteobacteria bacterium | reverse complement strand
GGACCACGAGGCGACGAAACAGGCTCAGGCCGGCAAGCACCAGCAGGGCCACGGCCAGTGCTGGCGCAGCACGTTCCAGGAAATCTGCTGGCAAGGCCGTCAGGATCACGTCAATCATGGCGGAGGTCCGAGAGTCCGATGCCATCGCTCGAGAAAGTCCAGCAACTCCCGGGGCGGCTTCAGCCACAGGTCCGCCGCTGTTGGCCTGAAGTGCGGCCGAACCAGTATCCCTAGACCCTTGTCGCGGATGGCGACGAAGGCGTCCTCGTCCGTCCTGTCATCCCCCAGAAACGCCATCGGTGCCTGTCCACCCGTCTCGGCCAGCAGGGTTACCACCGCGTCCGACTTGGTGGAGCCGGGCGCCGCCAGCTCGATGCCGCCGTCGAAATCGAGCCACCGCAGCACGCCGCAGAGACCAAGGCTGTTCCAGCGCTCCCTGATCAGTTCGCGGATGGCTGTTACCTGGTCATCGGGCAGTCCGCGCCAGTGAAAGGCCAGGGAGCAGGGCTTGCGCTCGCACCGTCCCCCGACCTTCTCGATCTCGTCGGACCACTCGTCTGCCTGCAGGAGTGCGCGGAGAGCGGGTTCGGTCAGGGGCTCCAGGCTGTACCTGCCATCGATCAGGCGCCGCTCGCGCCCATGCACGCCCCATAGCTCCACCGGCAGCGCGGTGCCCAGCTGGGGCAACCCGTCGACCACCGATCTGCCGGTGACGATCACGACCCGCGTGGCCCCCTGGCGCAGGATCTTGTCGAGACCGTCAGCCACACCAGGATAAGGCACGGCGCTGGCCGGATCCTCGTTGAACGGCGCAAGCGTGCCGTCATAGTCGAGCAGCAACACGCCGTGGCCTGCATCCTTCAGCCGGTGCAGAAATTCCACTGCACCCACGCTTCCCTGCAATTGTTCCATAGCCGTCCAGTTTCCTCGGCACAGTTCGATGAGATCGGAGAGGCCCCATTGCAATTACAACGGGCGTGCGGTCCTCGATAGCTGGACACTGTGCCCATCGCATTCAGTGGATGCAGTCGGTTGATCGGGCTTGGTATCAATCCGCTGAATGCTTCCAGCGGATTGTCTAGATCCGTACCATAGCGTGATGCGCGAAGCGTACCTAGGCGCTGAAGGCGACATCTCCTGTTGATATAATCGACAGGAGATTTTGACTGGCGCCTCTGGAGATGAAAGATGAAAGACCTCCGCACCCTGAACTTCCACCACCTGTATCAATTCTGGATCGTGGCCCGGGAAGGCAGTCTCGTTGCGGCGAGCCGGCAGCTGGGCGTCACGCACTCGACGATCAGTGTGCAATTGCAGGCGCTTGAAGCGGCACTCGGTGGCAAGCTGGTATTGAGGCGGCCGCGGGGCGTCCGCCTGACGCCGCTTGGCGAAACCATCCAGGGCTACTGCAACGAAATATTCCGCCTGGGCACCGAAATCACGGAGGTTGCCAGTTCCCGGAAGGGGCGCGCCGGGCGCTTGCGGGTCGGCATGCTGCCATCCGTGCCGCGAACACTCCTTTACGAGGCGCTTCGGCCGGCTCTGGCGCCGGAGGCCGGCATGCGGATCCACGTGATCGCGGGGGACCTGGCGAGTGTCTGCAACGAGTTGATCAGCGGCCGGTTGCACGTCGCTGTCAGCGACCGGCTCCCCATGCGACCGATCGACAGCCAGTTGCACTCGCGTGTCCTGGCCGAAACCCGGATAGGTTTCTTCGCGACGCGGCGGCTGGCGGACCGCTATCGGGATCGCTATCCCCAGTCGCTACACGGTGCGCCGATCCTGATGCCGAGCGAGGGGTCGCCACTGCGTGACAGTCTGGCCAACTGGTTCGCCGAAGAAGGCCTGACCCCGCGCATTGTCGGTGAATTCGATGACGTACCCACCGCCAAGCTTTTCGCCAGCGGCGGCCACGGATTGGTGCCTCTGCGCCGGGCGCTTGCTGATGAAGCGCACAGGCGTTACGGACTTTGGCGCGTGGGTCTCGTACCCGGAATCATGGACAGACTTTACCTGCTGACTCTCGGTCGGCGAGTAGGCCATGCTCGCGTGCAACTGATCGTGGACCAGTGCCGCTCATTGCCCAATCGCCAGAGTCCCGCCCGCTGACGGCAGCCTATGACGGGGCGCACCGATCTCTCAGTACTGGTCAAACAGGTCGGTGGTCAGATCCGTGCTGATCACGATGCCCTCGACTGTGCACTGATGATCAAGTACCGCATCCATGGAGCGCAGTACGTACCATGAACGACCTCCCCGCCGAGCCCAGGACTACGGCGTGCTCAGCAGTAGTCACGCGTCCGCGCGCTATCGGCTGCCCGAGGGACCATTATGCGTAATGGCTACCAGCAAGTCGCCGGGCTCGATCACGAGGTCCGGTCGCTCCCAGAACGGGATCCGACGTCCCGACCGCTGTACCGCGACGACCAGCTTGTTGGCAAGTTGCCGGGCGGGGTGGCCGATTTCATCGGCCCCGGCCGCCCGGGTGATCATCGCAATCTGGCCCCCGCAGGAGAGCAGGTCGGTCAGTATTTCGACGCTGTCCTCGTTGGCGACGGCGTCGGCGAGCAGAAATCCCCCAACCTGATACGGGGAAACGACGATGTTGGCGCCAGCGACCGCCAGCAGCTTCTTGTTCTCCAGTGCGCGGCCCGAGCAAATGATGCGGATGCTTGGACTGATGCTTCGCAGCGTCAATACGGCGAGAACGATGGTGTCGTCGCGGCCCATCGCCACGATGGCCGCGCGTGCGCGGTCCGCCGCGGCTACTTTCAGCAACTCCTCCCCGGTCGCATCGCCGCTGAGTCCGATGTAGCCGGCCGCCGCCGCCTCGCGCACGCGCTGTTCGTCACTGTCGATGACGACAATGTGGTCCGGTGGAGTCCCTTGGGCGACCAACTCCGCCGCGGCGGTCGACCCGCTGCCGCCATAGCCCAACAAGAGGACGTGGTCCGTCAGCTGCATCTGGAGGCGCGTCATGCGGAAGTCCTCGATGACCTGCTTGATCAGAAACTGGTACGCAGTTCCAATGAACATGAACCAGACGAAAATACGCACCGGGCTGACAAAAAAAGCGTCGATGAGCCTGGCGCGATCCGTTACCGGCACAATGTCGCCGTAGCCTACGGTAGTAATGGTCACCATCGTGAAATACAGGACGTCACTGAACGAGACCACCCCGTCATGGTGGTCCGTCAGCCCTTCGCGGTCCCACCACAAAACACCGAGCACCGCTGTAAACAGTCCGACGATGACGAGTGCCCGAACGAGGAGAGTTGCCTCCACCGACAGCGGCGACCGGGTGAACAGGATCCGCCCGCGGGTTGGACCGCGCCTCAGGCGCAATCCTTCCAGTATCTTGTGAAGTGTGTATGGCGTCGACATGGAATGACTCCATTGTGCCATTGGCTGGCGGTGATGAGCCAATCCAGGTGTCGTGCCGGCGAGTCCGCTGGTTCCCGCAACGGAATATTGAGGTTCACTGTTCATGAATGATCTGGTTCAACTGGCCGGCAAGTGGTTGGCCCCCGTGGGGCCGCACCCCTATCTGCGCTCAGTAGCCGTGCTGCTGGCGTTTGTGGTGGTCGGCACGCTGGCGACCTGGAACCGCCGTGATCTACCAGACGAATCTGCTGATCATGGGCGCTGCCGGCTATACCTTCCGTGACTTCCTGAGAGTGGGCACGCCGCTGGTGATTCTCATGGTGATAACCCTGTCAATATTACTGGTCCGTCACTATGGGCTATAAAGCTCCGGTCGAGGAGCCGTCCAGGTCATGAAAAAGAAGGCAAGGTCATCCGGTCAGCCGAACGTGCCCAGTGCCGAAGCAAAAAGCTGGATGAGCGGCGCGCAGGGCAGCCGCCCACAGCGCTATGTCGGTCTGCCAAGGTGGCCAACACGTATTCACTTCCCCAGAGCCAGTTCCACGCCAACGGGCGCGAGCCTTACCGTGTTGCGTCGATATGCCGAATGGCTGGCTGATGATCGGGTGCGACGCCTGTTCGTGTTGGGGCATGCCAACAAGCGGCTGTGGGACAGGGCCGCACTCGGACTTGCCGATGCACGCGCACGTTCAGTCCGTGACCTGCTGATTTTCCTGGGCGCAAAGCCAGAGCAGGTTCGCCGGGTATCACCCGCCAGGCTGCATGGAGCGGGACCTGATTCAACCCGGGGAGAGCGCGCTGCCCACCGCTGCGTTGAGCTGATCGTGTCGCCTGACGGGAGTAATGTCTCGCAGAAGGAGGATTTACCGAGTCGCGGACCGGCCCGTGTATGGCAGGCCGCGCGGCGTCAGCGCAGACCGGGGACTACGGTCACGTAGTGGTGGAAGCTTGGCTGCCGAGCCCGCTTCGCGGCCGACGACGCCGCCGCAGGGCTAAAAGCTGCGCTCCCAGCGCATGCCAAGAAAGTCCGGTCCGATGACTGGCGCGAGGTGCGTCGCATTCTCCGGCGTCACGAACAATTTGGAGATGCCGTACGACACCGCCGCACCGGCCGCCACGTCGCGCCAGCGGTGATGATCGGTATCGACCCGCACGTAACTGACGTAGGCGACCAGGGCGTAGGCGGGCAGGCCGTACTTCCAGCCGTACCGGTCCTGCAGGAAGGCGGCGCTGGAGGTGACGAACCCCGCGTGGCCCGACGGAAATCCGTAGGGACTGCCGTTGGGCCGTTCGCCCCAGCTGGTGCCGTTGAACGCCAGCCGGAGACTGGAGTTCACCACGAGGCTGGTGCCAGTACTGCGCAGGAACTGCTTCGACCCTTCTACGTCACCCTTGTAGCGGGCAATGCCGTAGGTCGTCAGGGGCAAGAGTGCGGTCACAATGTCCGCAGGCAGCTCTTCGGAGGCGGCGGCCGTCAAGGAGTGCAGGCAGAGCAAGGCCACCATGGCAGCCTGGAGGCGGACGTGGCGCATAAGGAATCTCCTGATTGAGGCACGGCCTGGGATGGAAGTCCGTTGGCGCGGACGAGGTGCGGGTTGGTCGACGGGCGCGATCACGGGCCGCCCTCGGCCTTCGGCCGCCAGTCGACCGCGCCGGAGCGCGTCTGCCCGAGAGAGACGTAGCCGATGCTGAGGGCCCCGACGTCCTGGTGGGTGGCGTCTTGGTCGGCATAGCGGGCGTCCCGGCGGGACGCCGCATACTTTCGGGTAATACCGTGGAGGTTCCGCAAGCGCACGGTGAGCGCGGCTTCGCCACGGAAGATCTGTTCGTGCCCACCGGACTCATCCGAGGCGAGGTCGCTGCCGTAATACTCGCGGGCCGTCATGTCGATGGAAGCGCGGTCACTGAAGATGAGGCGCAGCGCCAGCACACCCTCCGGCGTGACACCGGTGTGGTAGTCCCGCTCCCCGACGCCCCGATAGCTGTCGCCCACGGCGTAGCTCTTTCCGAGGAGAAAGCCGCGGCTCATTACGTTCTCGAAGGTATTGCGGCTGACCGCGGTGAACTGGAAGTGGAAGTAGTCGAACGGCCGCATGTACTCGTAATCGGGCTTGCCGGAGAGCCCGTAACCGATCGTGAAATCGCCAACGACCTCACCAATTTCGTAGCTCTGGGGAATCGGCGGTTCCTAGGCATTCTGGTTCAGGTTGACACTCGAGGAGACGTTGCAGCTGACGATCCTGCCCACTGCTATCCGCGTGTAGACCGCCGGATCGTTGCTGCGGAACACGCCGTCGAAGCGGCTGCCGAAAGCCAGCCGGTTGAAGTCCGTGGCGGGCGACAACACGGCGGCACCCAGTTCACGCCAGAATCCGGGACGGCCGTCGCCGCTCTCGAGGGGCAGGTTCGCCATGCGAAACAGCGGTTCGCCGAGGAAGCTGCCGCCAAAGCCGTGATATATGGACCCCTGATAGGGATGGACGAACTGGTTTATATCGAAAGGGTCACTGTCGTAGGCCCACTTGCCGGTGAGGTTGGCCCCCGGCGGAGGAGAACGTGGAATCGTAATCGTCGGTGCCGCAGGTTCTCCTGTTGTAGATGTTGAGCAGCGTATCGAAAAGCAGGATGTTGCCGGCCGGGACGAGATATAGCTCTTGCCGTCGCGAGCCCCCCAGTCCAGGACCGGTCGCGGCTTGTCACCGGCAAACGCTGTCGGTACTCGCCGCTGGACCTTGTTGTCAAGCTTGGGATCGTCGGCCGCGAACGCGGCGCCCGCCATCAACAGACCAAGGCCAAGACTCCCACGCACCGCAAAAATAGACACAGGCCCTCCGGTCCGCGCTGTGCGATGTCCTACACAGCCAGCGTCTGACCGGGCGCTATCCTCCTGCGCCACAGGTGTGAGGCGAGGCGTCGAGTGGTGTGTTCCCAGTGGTCAGCGACAGGACCTGCACTCGCAATGGCGGCGGCGCTTCTCCTGACCGGTTGCGGATCGGTGCACGCCCTGCGTGATTTCAGGACGGACGGCTGCAGCTTCTATCCGGAAGGCAACGTCGACGACCCGGAGCTCTGGCGGGACTGCTGCGTGGCTCACGATATGGCGTACTGGCAGGGCGGCACGGCGGACG
>JBBQJK010000132.1:0-6528 GCA_038325835.1 Gammaproteobacteria bacterium | reverse complement strand
GCAGGAAAACGCCAGCAGTCGCTCGGCATGGCAGTGCTCGCACACCACGCGCAGGAAGCCGTGCTCGAGCACGCCGCAGCGCAGGACGGCGAACCGGGACAGCCACGATTCTCGACTGAATGCGGATCGGAAAGCGGTTGTACGCGGAGAGACGATGTAGTCAGCTGGTGCTACCGCCGGCCCCGGAGGTCAAGCGCGCGCGGCCCGCCGTCCCCGGTGGCCTGGTACCAGACGGTGTGGTCGCCGGCGATCGTCCGCCAGGCCAGCTCGGGATCCGGTGCGACCACATCGAAACTGTCGAAGCCGCAGCGCTGCATGAAGTGCAGCTGCTCCTGCAGCACGTCGCCCACGGCGCGGATCTCGGCCGTGAAGCCGAGGCGTTCACGCAGCATCCGGGCATGGGTGTAGGCCCGGCCATCACGATACTTGGGAAACTCGAGGGCGATCACGCTGAAGTGGGCGAGGTCGACGGCGACAAGGCCTGGCGGCTGGTCGCTCCGGAGCCGCAGGCCGAGCGGCTGGCCCCCGGCGAGAAGCGCCTCCCGGTGGGCCTGCCACTGGTCCAGGCCGACAATCAGCGGCACGCCCTCCGGCAGGTCCGCCAGGCTGGAGGCATCAGTGTAGGGGTCCGGCACCAGGTGGCCGTTGCGGATCAGGCCCATCAGGCCACCGCGCTGGTGCGTGGGGCAGGGTTGCCGTAGACCGCTTGCTTGAAGGGGTCCAGGCCGACGCGGCGGTACGTGTCCAGGAAGCGTTCCTCGCCCTGTCGCAGCCGCTTGTAGCAGCCTATGATCAAGGAAGTCGGGCAGGGCACGGGCCAGGGTCTGGCGATCGCCCACAGTGTCATCACCAGGCACAAGGGTTCAATCGAGGTGGAGAGCACGCCCGGTCAGGGGACCTGCTTCACCATTCGCCTGCCGCTGGCCCCGCAGGCCGTGGGGAAAGAGGGCGACAGCCCCGGAGACAGTGCCGCCGCAGCCTGAAGGGTCAGGCGGGAATCAGGACCCGCAGCTTCTGGGAGATGTCGGGACTGCCTGAATCCAGAGTGGCCTCACTGTCTGCCCGCAGCTGCAGGAGCAACTCCCGCGTCACTTCCTCGCCGCGGAACATCAGGGTTTCACCCCGGTCGGTAACGACGTCCTCGTCCAGTACCATGCCCAGCGCCAGCTCGTTGAACGCCACGATCTGCACATCCATATAGGCGCTGTGCAGATGCACGCTGCGGACTGCAGCCAGCACCGGCTTGGGTAAACCGGGCAGCGACTGCTCCAGGCGCTGCAACGCGCTGGCCGGCTGCTCGCCGGCTGCCAGCAACTCATCAAGACTGGTAGCCACAGCGAGAATTACCGTAGCCGTCGTGTCGGCGTCCCATGCCGCCACGTCTGCCGGCAGCTCGCTGCAGTTGATGCGCTGCTGCCGGCCGATCATCGCCGCAACTGAACCGAGCTGGGGAATCCGGCCGATCAAGGCGGCGGCGACTGCCGGGTGGCGGGAGTAGAGCTGCTGCTCATCCGCCGTGAGAACGCTACCGGCGTACATTTTATCGAGAATAGCCTCGGGCAGCGTAATACAGCCCAGCTGGGACAGCAGGGTCGCCAGGCGCAGGTCCCAGGGCATCGGGAAGCGGAGCGCACTGGCTATGGCTGCGGCGTACTGCCGGACGCGCGCCGTCCGGCGCCGGGCGACGGGGTTCGTGAGGCCGAGAATATCGTTCAGGGTCTCAACGAGGCCCTGCAGGGTCTTCTCCAGCAGTTCCTGGCGCGTGGTTACCAGCTGGTACTGGTTAATACCGGCGCTGACTGCCGTGCGCAGCGCCTCCTCATCGCAGGGTTTGGTGAGAAACCGGTAGATCTGTCCCTCGTTGACGGCAGCGATGGTGGACTCCAGATCAGCCTGACCGGAGAGGACCATCCGTACCGTGTCCGGATAGAGTGCCTGGACCCTCGTGAGCAACTCGGCGCCATTCATGCCGGGCATCCGCATATCGGAAACCACGACGGCAACGGGCCCCAGTTCCGTCAGCAGGCGCAGAGCCTCCTCGCCGCTGCCAGCCGTATGAATAGCGCAGACCTTGCGTAGCTGGCGGCGGATGCTGGCCAGCACGTTCGGTTCGTCATCGACGAAAAGGACTCGCAGCATCGACGGCCACCTCTGCTCCAGCGACTGGACAAGAGATGGTATCGGGCCGGGTCCGGTCCTGCGTTAGGGACCGGGTCACAGATTGGCGCCCCGGTCGGGCCGGCTCAGGGCGCCGCTGGTGCCCCCCGGTAGGGGTACTGGGCGAAAATCTGGGTGATCACGTCATTGATGGCCGGCTCGAGGTTCCTCAGGGCTTCCTCCCGCACGCGGCCAACGGCCGTGCCGTCCCAGGCCAGCTGTTTTCGCGCCGCATCGACGACATCCACCGTGAGGGTGCCCTCGGTGTACTGGGTGACCTGCGTGTCGTAGCCGTTCCACACGCCGTAGTAACCCGAGCGATAGCCGTAGTAGCCCCCGTAGCTCGGCCCCGACGGTGCCGCGGTGGTCTGGATCTTGTCCTTCGTCTTCACGTTGAAATTGACGAGCAGATCGGGCGCGTCACTGCGCGTGTAACCCCGCGACTCCAGTTCCCGGGCGGTGGCGGTGCGCAGGTACTGGCTGAGCAAGGAGGAGTAGCCGGAGTTGTCGGTGCCCAGGGGAGTGACGAAATTGTAGGTGCGATAGCTGGCGAAGTTGGCTGCCGGGTCGCTATTGATGAAGATGGACGGCCCCGAGGCGCACCCGGCGAACAGCGCCGCTATCACCAGATACAGGGCTGCCCGGCGCCCGCGCTGGATGAGTGACTGAGACATGCTGGACCTCCTGGTCCGAATGGACGGCGGGGAAAAACAGACTATAGAGTAAGGCGCTGCAACCGGTGCTGTCACCGGGGGCGAACGGCAGTCAGCCGGAGCGTCACGGCACCGACCACCTTCACGTTGCCCGAGAGCTGCAATGGTGCGCGGGTGGCCGGTTCCAGCAGCAGTTCGAGCCGGCCCCGCAGGCCGAGCAGTTCCAGATCGTCATCCGCAGGATCGCCGCCCGCTATCGGCAGTCCCTGCAGGGAGAGCCGCAGCGCCTGGACCTTGCCGGCGCGCTCCACGGCTCCCTCGGCGCGCAGTTCGTCGTAGCGCACGGTGACCTCCCGTGGGGACTGCACCTCAATGCGCACCGTCTGGGTGTCCCGCCGGCGGAAGACCAGCACCTCCAGGGCGTCGCCCGGCTGGTTGAGGGCCGCCGCCGAAATCGCGTAGAGCAGCCCGGTCGGTTCGACCACGGGTTGCTGGCCGGGGTCCACCGGGTAGGCCCGGAGGCCTTCGCTGGTTTTGGTCCAGCGGTCGGGCGGCAGGGACTTCTCGCCGGGCGTCGCCGGCCAGAAGGTGCGCTGGTAGGCGCCTGCGCTGCCAAAGCGATAGGTGCGCAGGCGCAGCTTGCCGTCCCGGTCGTGCTGGGTGCGCTGGAGCGCGGCGCCAGAGAGGGGATCCATCCACAGGGTCAGCCGGGATCGGCGGCCGATGGCGCGGGTTTCGTAGAGGAGTTCCAGGACGTCCACCCCGGGCTCCAGGGGCGTGAAGCGCTCGTCAGCAACGGGCAGCAGGTGCGGACGGACGGTGGCTCCCGGCACCCGGCGCAGGGCCAGCCGGGCATCTGCCGTGATGAACAGCTTGCTCCCGGTCATACGGATCTCGGACCAGCCCACCCGGGCGGGGTCAAAGGCAGGCGCCGCCCGCGCTGGCACCACTGGCAGCAGGGGACCCAGCGCCAGAAGAAGGAGCAGCAACGACTGGCCGGGGAACGGCTTCCGGTGACGCATTGCTGGATAATAGCCCGGGCCCGCTACCGGGCAGGGACTGACGATTCGATGCCACCTTCCCCGTTTGCTGCCCCGCCGGCGCTGGCGCTTTTTCTAGCCCTCCTGCTGGTGCCCCCCCCGGCCCGGAGCGCCGTGGAATTCCAGGGCCTGAGCCGGACCACCGAAAAAATCGTCCGGGCCACTGTGGATCTGGCTGACGAACCCTGCACCGCGGCGGACGCCCGGGTGCGCCGCCTCGATCGCCGGGCTGACCAGGAGAGTCGCGGGGCCCGGGCGGTCTACGGCTACTACGCCGCGACCATCGACAAGGAGCTCGCGCTGGACCGGCAGACGGGCTGCTGGCGCGCGACCTTCAGCGTCAAGCGGGGACCCCGCGTCCGCCTGCGCAACGTCAGTCTGGGGGTCTCCGGTGCCGGCCAGGCCGATGCCCGGCTCACGGGTGTGCTCCGCAATCCCGACCTGGCGCCCGGCGAGGGCCTGAACCAGAGGGCCTACGACGAGCTCAAGGCCAGCGTCGCGACGCTGGCCCAGCGCCGGGGGTACTTCGAGGGGCGCTTTGTCGCCAGCCGTATCGACGTTTATCCCGAGGCTCTGGCCGCCGACATCACGCTCGATTACGCGTCCGGCGAGCGCTACCGCTTTGGGCCGGTGACCCTGGACCAGTCGGTTGTCGATGCCCAGCTGGCTCTGCGCTACGTGGAGTTCAAGCCGGGCGAGCCCTACGACGCCGACCGGCTGAACGAGCTCTACACGGACCTGCTGACCGGTGGCTACTTCCAGAACGTCGAGCTGCGGACGACGCCGCGGCCTGCTCCGGACCTGGATGTGGCGTTGACGATCGTGCTCACCGCGGCGCCGCCCCGGACCTGGACGACGGGTATTGGTTACGCGACAGACACCGGGCCGAAACTGCGGCTCGGTTATCTCAACCGGCGCCTGAACACCAAAGGCCACCAGCTCGAGTTCACGAGTTCAGTCTCGCCGATCCTGGGCGAGTCTACCGTGAGCTACCGCCTGCCCACCGGCAAGCCCCGGGATGAATGGCTGAGTGTGGATACGGGCTACAAGTACGAGAACCCGGAAGACAGCCGCAGCGCCGAGTTCCGGCTGGGCGTGAAGCAGGTCAAGCGGCGCCGGGACAACTGGCGCGAGACGCGGTTCGTGGACTACATCCTGGAGTCTTTTAACGTGGCGGGTGACAAGGGCAACAGCAGCCTGGTACTGCCGGGCATCAGCTGGGTGAACCAGCCGCTCCTGCTGCCCAGTCGGCCCCGGGGCGGTTACCGCCTGAATTTTACCGCCAAGGGTACGGACGAGGTCCTGGGCTCGAGCACTGCGTTCATGCAGTTGTCCACGGCTAGCAAGACCATCCTGCCACTGTGGTCCACCGCGCGACTTCTCCTGCGGGGGGAGGCTGGCTGGACGATCAAACAGGACTTCAAGGAGCTGCCCTTTTCGGTGCGCTACTTCGCCGGCGGTGACAGCAGTGTCCGTGGCTATGACTACAAGTCCCTGGGGCCCCTCGACGTGGACGGCAAGGTGGTGGGCGGGTCGGACACCCTGGTGGGCAGCATCGAGTTTGACCAGCGGGTCTTCGGCAACTGGTCCGTCGCCGCCTTCTTCGACGCGGGCAATGCCTTCGACACCTTCAGCAACCTAGCGCTGAAGAAAAGCGTCGGCGCCGGTATCCGCTGGTATTCGCCCCTGGGCCCCATCCGCTTTGATGTCGCTGTGCCCCTTGACGACGCTCCGGACTCCTTCCGGATCCACATTACGCTGGGGCCAGACCTGTGAGCCTGCTGCGGTTCCTCGCGACGCTGCTCGTGGCGCTCACGCTCTTCCTGGTGCTTGGGCTGCTGGTGCTCGGCACTCCCCGGGGCAGTGCCTGGCTGATCGACACCATCGCGAACCTGGCGGGCGACCGACTGACGGTGACGGGCATCCGGGGCACCTTGCTTGAGGGCCTTGAGGCCGACCGGCTGCAGCTGACTGCGGGCCGCACCACCATCGTGGTCGAGCCCGCCGAGCTCGCCATGAGCTGGCCCGATCTGCTGCGGAACCGGCTGCGACTGACCACGGCCCGGGCCAACCTGGTGCGCATCGACATTGCCCCGCGGCCACCCGACGAACCGGAATCCCTCGTGGCGCCCCTGTTGCTGCCCGTCACGCTCGCGGTGGATGGGCTCGAGATTCAGCGTCTACTGATCCGTAACGGTGTCAACCGGGACGCGGGCACGGTGGCCGGGATCGTGCCAGTGGAAATCGTGGAAGCGGAAATCGGACCAGTGACCCTGCGGGGTGAGCTGAGCGACGGGGTCGTGCAGTTCGAGACCCTGAAGGCCGACCTCTACGGCATCAGCGCGCAGGCCAGCGGGACCTTTGGCACTGGCGAGCCCTTTGCGGTGGACGCCCGGGTGGGGTGGCAACTGGCAGACCCGGTCGTGACGGGCTCCGGCGTGCTCACGGGCGACCTGAGCGCCCTGCGCTTCGAGCAGGTGGTCATGGTGCCGTCGCCGGTGGGCGTTGGCGGCGTCGCGCAGCTGTTGCAGGACCAGCCGGAGATCGTCGCCGAGGCGCGCTGGGCAGGCCTGCAGCGGCCGCTGGGTGAGGATCCCGGCCTGCTCCTCCGCAGCCCCGCGGGCCGCCTCAACGTCCGCGGCTGGGTAGATCGCTTTGTGGCTGAACTGGAGGCGGGC
>JBBQJK010000131.1:0-6542 GCA_038325835.1 Gammaproteobacteria bacterium | reverse complement strand
GGCTGGCCTCGAGTGGGCGCAGCACAAGCTGGTGATGGGCGCCTTCTGCGTGGTTGCCGTGGTGCTCAGCGCCATTGATATTCCCAAGATCTTTGCGATGGACCTGCACCTCGCGTGTCTCGATGACACCGTGCGTTACACCACGACGGTGCGGGAAGCGCAGCTCTGCAGCCCGACCGACCAGGTCATCTCGAGCAATGATTTCCCCATCGTGGCGATCCTCACCAATGTCATCGTGCTGGGCGTGGGAATCGCGCTCTGGATCCAGCGCCGCTGGGCCTGGCTGGCGGTGGGCTCAGGGCTGATGTTTATCGCCGCGGGGGCCTTGGGCCAGGGCCGTTACGCGCTGCCGATTTCCAATCTGGGCGAAATCTGCATCACCCTCGGCTTCATTGTGACCTGCGCCCACTACGCGCGGCTGAAGCAGCGCTCCGCTGGGAATGTCCGGGCGCCCCTAGGAGCGCCGACCGGCGCGATCGAGCGGAATCGCGCCTGAAGGCGCTCCTACGGGCGCTCCTACGACCGAACCTGCAACGTTAGCCTCGGCCCAGTCGAGCACCCCGGCGACCCGGGGCGTTGCCAGGTGGCGCTCACCGGTCCCGCAGAACCGCGACCGGTGGCTCGTTGACGGCCCGGCGGGTCGCCAGCGTTCCGGTGATGCCCACGAGAAGGGCGCCGGAAACCAGGCCCAGCGGCCACAACAGGGGGCTCACGCTGTAGTCGAGCTTGAAGGCGTAGGTGGCAAGGCCCCAGCCCAGCAGCGTGGCGCCGACGGCGGCCAGGACCCCGGCGAGGCTGCCGAGCGTCGCGAACTCGATGGCCACCCCTTGCAGGATCTTGCGTCGGGATGCGCCTAGCGTGTGGAGGATGGCGCTTTCAAAACGGCGCTCGTCCCGGGTGAGCTGAATGGCGGCCAGCAGCACCACGACACCGGCGAGGAGAGTGAAGAGGAAGACGTACTGCACGGCCATGGAGGCTTTGTCGATCACCGACCGCACCTGGGAGAGGATGACTTCGAGGTCCAGGACGGTCACGCCGGGAAACTGCCGCACGAGCCGGCTCAGCATTTCCACCTGGTCCCGGGGTACGTAAACGCTGGCCAGGTAGGTCTGGGGCAGATCCGCAGCCACACCGGGCGATAACACGACAAAGAAGTTGGGCTGGAAAGAGTCCCACTCGATCGTTCGCAGGCTGGTGACCGGCGCCTTGATGTCCTCGCCGGCGACGTTAAAGGTGAGGTTGTCGCCGACCTTCACGCCCAGGTTCGTGGCCAGTTCGGCATCCAGGGAGAGCTGCAGGGGGCCCGCGAAACCCTGGCCCCACCACTTGCCGGCGGTCACCACGTTGCTGGCTGGCAGGGTGTCAGTCCAGGTGAGGTTGGCTTCCCGGTTCAGGAAGGCGGCACCCTGCGCATTGGCCACCTTGAACTGCTTGATCGGCGTGCCGTTAATGTCAGTCAGGCGACCCCGGATCAGCGGCAGCGAGATTGGCTCCTGGCCAACTTCCGCCTTGAAGAAAGCCTTCAGACCCGCCAGCTGATCGGGCTCGATGTTGATCATGAACTGATTGGGCGCATTTGCCGGGACCGTCTGCTCCCAGGTTTCCAGGATGTCGCTGCGCACGACGCCCAGCAGAAGCAGAACCATAAGACTGAGACCAAAGGCCACGATCTGCACGACACTTTCGCCGCCGCGCCGGGCGATATTGGCCAGCCCATAGCGCCAGGCCACACCCGCAGCACCGCGAAACCGGCCAAGGGCCTTGACCAGCAACCACCCCAGGCCGAAGGCAACGAGAGCGGTGCCCGCCACCCCGCCGGCAATCAGGCCAAGCAGCAGCGGGTCCCGCACGATCACGAGCACCAGGGCCCCGATTGCCGCCAGCGCCACCCCGTAGGTGATGGCGGCGCTCAGCCGGGGCGGCGGCAGGTCCTTGCGCAGCACGCGGAGCGGCGGCGTGGTGCCCACACTGATGAGGTGCGGCAGAGCAAAGCCGATCACGACCGTAGCTGCCGTCAGCACGCCGAGCAGGAAAGGCTGACCCGTGGCGGGCGGTAGCACAAAGCCGACGAACTCCGCGGCAATGACCGCCAGACCGTACTGGGCCCCATAGCCCAGGGCAACGCCAACGACGGACGTCAGCGCGATCACGCACAGGAGTTCCGTGACCGTCACGGCGATGACAAAAGACTGGGTAGCGCCGAGCGTCTTCAGCAGCGCAATGTTGTCCAGGTGGCGGAGCGCGTACCGGCGCGCTGCCATGGCGGCCGCCACGGCGGCGAGGATGACGGTTACCAGGGAGGCCAGCGTCAGGAAGCGCTGGGCGCGCTCGATGGCAGAGTTGATCTGTGCGCCCGCGTCCTCGCGACCCCGCAGGGTCTCGTCGGGGCGCAGGCGGGGCGTGAGTTGCTCGCGGAAGCGGGCGATCAGGGGGTCACTCCCCGCGTACATCTGGTTGTAGGTCACGCGACTGCCCGGCTTGACCACGCCGAAACTCGGCACGTCCTCCAGATTAACCATCAGCCCGGGCGCGAGATTTATGAAGCCGATGTTCTGGTCGGGCTTGTACTGCAGAACCTGGGTGATGAGCAGTTCCCGCTCGCCCACGCTGACGCGAGCGCCGATGTCGAGACCGAGCCGGCCGAGAAGACCGGCTTCTGCCCAGGCCTCGCCCCGGCCGGGAACGCCAGGAGCGGGACGGCCGTTGCCGAACAGGGTGTCGGCCACGGTGAGCTGGCCCCGCAGCGGGTAGGTGGTGCTGACCGCATCGATGGCCGCCAGGGTGGTCTGCTGGCCGGAGACGACGACCGTCGGGAAGGACAGGGTCTCGGCAGTCTCCAGACCAGCGGCGCTTGCGTCCTCCAGGTACCCGGCACTGATAGGCCCTGCGGAGCGCAGCACGAGATCAGCGGCCAGTACCTGGCTGGCCTGGTCCTTCATGGCGCCGCCCACGCGATCGGTGAAGAACCCCACCGCGGTCATGGCGGTCACGGCCACGATGATGGCCGAGAGCAGGATTGAGAGTTCGCCAGCCCGGAGATCCCGGCGAAAGGCACGCAGCGCAAAACCCAGAACCTTCATGTGCTGACCTTCATTGGGTGGACGCTAGCGGACGACCTTTCCTGCTTCGATCTGGATGGTCCGGTCACAACGCCCGGCAAGGTCCCGTTCGTGGGTAACGAGGACCAGTGTGGTCTTGGACTCGGCATTGAGATCGAACAGCAGGCGGCCAATGCGCTCGCCCGTGGCGCTGTCCAGATTGCCCGTGGGTTCGTCGGCGAACAGCACTTCCGGCCGCATCACAAAAGCGCGGGCGATGGCCACCCGCTGCTGCTCGCCTCCGGACAACTGCTTCGGATAGTGGCCAACGCGCGCCGCGAGACCAACGTTGGCGAGAGTTTCCCGGGCGACCCCAGCGGCGCGAGCCTCGCCTGCCAGCTCCAGGGGCAACATCACGTTCTCGAGGGCAGTGAGGGACTGCACCAGGTGAAAGGACTGAAACACGAAGCCCACGCGACGCGCCCGCAGCAAGGCCCGGCCGTCCTCGTCCAGCGCCGTCAGCTCTTCGCCGCACAGCCACACCTGGCCCCGCGTGGGGCGGTCGAGCCCGGCCAGCAGAGCCAGAAGCGTGGTCTTGCCGGAGCCTGAGGGGCCGGCGATGGCTACGGATTCACCCCGGGCAATATGCAGGCTCACGTCATCAAGGATGGTCAGTGTCCCTTCCGGACTGCTAACCTGTTTCGTCAGCCCCGCAGCACGCAGCACACCATCCATGCACTTCAACCTTCGAACATCAAGCCTGGCCAGCGTGGCAGCGGTGCTGCTCACGTTTCTCGTTGCGTCGCCCCTCGTTGCGTCGCCACTGTCGGCAGAGGCCGACCGGGGCCAGACCGTGCTCGTGGTGGGTGACAGCCTCAGTGCCGCGTTCGGCATTGCCCAGGAAGAGTCCTGGGTTGCGCTACTCGGCGAGCGTCTGCGGGCCAAAGGTTACGGCTATGGCGTGGCGAATGCCAGCATCACCGGGGACACGACCACCGGGGGACTGAAGCGCCTGCCCCGCGCCCTCAAGCTCCATAACCCTGCCGTCGTCATCATCGAACTCGGCGGCAATGACGGCCTGCGCGGGACGCCGCTTACGTTGATGCGCAGCAATCTGGCCCGGATGATTGAGCTCTCCCAGGCCGCTGGCGCCCGCGTGGTGCTGGCCGGGATGCAGATCCCGACGAATTACGGCGGGCCGTACACCACAGCCTTCACCGCGGTGTACCCGGAACTCGCCAGGAAGTATGGCATCGGACTGGTCGACTTCTTTCTGCAGGGCATGGCTCTGGACATCAGCCTTTTCCAGGCGGACGGCATTCACCCGACTGCGGCAGCGCAGAAGATCCTGCTGGACAACGTCTGGCCCGTCCTCGAGATCGAGCTGCAGCGCCAGCAGCCCGGCGGAACGTTCAGGAAGGGAACAGCCCGGCAATAGTCTGCTGGATCGCCTCGGCCGCCGCCCGGGGCTGCTGCGCATCCCGGATCGGGCGGCCCACCACGATGTAGTCGGCCCCGTCGCCAAACGCCTGCTCCACCGAAACCACGCGCTTCTGATCGTCCGAGGGGCGGTTCTCCACCGGGCGGATCCCGGGTGTGACCACCAGCAGACGGCCATCAATAGCGCGCCGCATTGCAGGCAGCTCCAGCCCGGAGGCGACAACGCCGTCGCAGCCCGCTTCCAGGGCCCGGCGCGCCCGGGAGAGCACCAGCGCCTCGACGTCACACTGGAAGCCCAGGTCCGTGAGATCTCCCCGGTCGAGGCTGGTAAGCACGGTGACGGCCAGGATCTTCAGGTCGCCCTTGGCCGCTGCGGCGGCTTCCATGATGCCCTGATTGCCGTGGATGGTGGCAAAGGTGATGCCGCGCTTCGCCAGGAGCGAGATCGCGCGACCGACGGTCGCGGGGACATCGAACAGTTTCAGGTCCGCAAAGACCCGCTTGTTCCTGGCCAGCAGCCAGTCCACCAGCTCGAAGTATCCGCCTGCAGCCATCAGCTCGAGGCCCACTTTGTAGAAGGTGATGGCAGCGCCCAGCTCCTCGGCCACGCGGCGGGCAGCAGTGGCGTCGGGAACATCGAGGGCGAAAATCAGGCGATCCCGGGGATCGGCAGCATTGGTTGTGGTTGGCATGCCCCGTAGTTTACGGAAGCCGCGCCCGGGGATCGACCAGACGCTGATAGGCCGAGACAGCGTAGCGGTCGGTCATGCCGGCCACGTAATCCGCCACGGCCCGGGCACGGCCGGCCGGCCCGAGTTCTGCTTCCCAGTCCCTCGCCCGCGCCGCGTGCTCCGGGGGCATCGCCTGCAGATCGGCAAGGAAGCGCCGGAACACGGCCTTCAGCATGTCCTGGGCCCGGGACGTGACCTCAAGCACCTGCGGATGGCTGTAGAGGTGCCGCCGCAGATAGCGCTTCAGGGCGAGGTGCTCCGCAAGAACGCCCGGGGAGAAGGCAATCAGGGGCTTCGTGAGCGCCCGCACGTCGTGACTGGAGCCCAGCCGGCGGGCAACGATGGCCCTGCGGCTCGTAGCAACCAGGTCTGTCACCACCTCATTGATCATGGCGCGAATGGTTTCGTGGATCAGAACCCGGCGCGGCGCGTGAGGAGCCCGACGGACCACCGACTCATAGTGGCGCCGGAAGATGGGGACCCGACTGAGACCCGCCTCGGACAGCAGCCCGGACCGCAAGCCGTCATCCACATCGTGATTGTTGTAGGCGATCTCGTCGGCGAGATTGGCCACCTGCGCCTCAAGGCTCGGTTGCCCCCGACCGAGGAAGCGGAGTCCCAGCTCGCCCAGACCCCGCGCATTGCGCTTCGAGCAGTGCTTGAGGATGCCCTCCCTGGTTTCGAAACACAGGTTCAGGCCGGGGAACCCGATGTAGCGCTGTTCCAGCTGGTCCACCACGCGCAGCGACTGCAGGTTGTGCTCGAAGCCGCCCCAGGCCTGCATGCACGCGTGCAGGGCATCCTGCCCGGCATGACCGAAGGGTGTGTGACCCAGGTCGTGGGCCAGCGCGATGGCCTCGACGAGCTCGCCGTTGAGGTTGAGGCAGCGGGCCACGGTCCGGCCGATCTGGGCAACCTCGAGCGAGTGGGTCAGCCGGGTCCGGTAGAGATCGCCTTCGTGGTTGACGAAGACCTGGGTCTTGTAGACGAGCCGGCGAAAGGCGCTGGAATGCACGATCCGGTCCCGGTCCCGCTGGTACTCACCCCGGTACGGGTGGCCAGGTTCCGGGAAACTTCGGCCCCGGCTCTGGCTTTCCCGGGCAGCCCAAGGGGCAAGACGGGGAGCAGGCCCGGAAGCCTTCACCGAACAAACTGCTCCCGGAGGTAATCCGCGAGCTCGTGGGGAGCGTAGTCACCGGTGATCCGTGCGGAACCGATCCGGTCCAGCAGCACGAGACGTATCTGTCCGGCGAGGACTTTCTTGTCCATGGCCATGGCGGCGAGAAACTCCCCTGGCTCCGCGGGTGGCGGACTGACCGGCAAGTGCAGCCGC
>JBBQJK010000130.1:0-6559 GCA_038325835.1 Gammaproteobacteria bacterium | reverse complement strand
GAGCCGCCTTCCTTCCCCTTCTGTGTGGACCCGACCAGGGTTGTCGCGAGCACCGCGTCCGCGCCGAGGCTTGCAACAGCGCGTTCCACACTCTCCCGGGTGAGCGGCTCCTTGGTGTCCATTACCGAGCAGCTCATCGTTGTCTTCACTGTTGCGCTCCTGAGGACCGCAGCCAGCGCTTGCTCGAAGGCGCAGCGGCCATTGACGTCCGGACTCACGCCGACGACCAGGATGTTGGTGTAACCCGCCGCCCGCGCAGCACCCTTGTTGAATGAACCGTCGACAACGACCGACCGTGAGCAGCCACTCAGAAGCCCGGCGGCCAGCAGGGCAATAATCCACCCTGGCGAGGCGCCTGGTGATGGTGCGATACGAGCGGCGGCTGTCCTGCGCACAAGGCACTCCTCTGGCTGTCGCGGATGGGTCTGAAGCCGCTGAATGCGCTGCAGAATACGCGGCGCCCCGGCTGATTGCCAACGCGCCTGCTGCCTTGCGGTGACCGACCTTAAGGACTATGGTGCCCCGGCGAGTCGGCCAGGCAATCGCTCGCGTGCTTGCACGCGGGAGGAAAGTCCGGGCTCCGGCGGGCAGGGTGCCAGGTAACGCCTGGGAGGCGCGAGCCTACGGAAAGTGCCACAGAAAATAACCGCCTAAGGATTCCCGGGTCACTCCGGGGTCCCGGTAAGGGTGAAAAGGTGCGGTAAGAGCGCACCGCGCGGGTGGCAACACATCGCGGCACGGTAAACCCCACCCGGAGCAAGACCAAATAGGGAAGCAGCGTTCCGCAAGGAATGCACCGTCGCCCCGCGGGCTTCCGGGTAGGTCGCTTGAGGTCGTTGGTGACAACGATCCCAGAGGAATGATTGCCCTCGACAGAACCCGGCTTATCGGCCGACTCGCTTCCTCTCTGTCAGGCGCCGCCAGTCTCCTGGCCGGGTAGGTAGAACTCCCCATCCCCAGGGCATTAGTCGGGGATGACAATGCCGCGACGGAGGCAAAGATGACGATCGATCGCGCGGTGCTGGCGTTCGCGCTTCTGCCCGCTGGAGATCATCCCTCGCAAGCCGGGTCTGAAGCCTGGCGCTGCGTTCTGAAGATGCGGTGGGGTTGCGGGCTCGTGGTTGCGTTGCTGGCGGCCCTCGCGGGCTGCGGCAAGGCCCCTCCATCGGCGCCAGACACCGCCTCTTCGGTGGTAGCCAGCCTGGTCACGGAAGTCGTCCAGCCAGTGGCCGTGCCCGCCGAGCGGGAGCTCGATGGAAAAATCGAGGCGGTCAACCAGGCCACGGTGTCTGCGCAAACGTCAGGACGCGTCGCCGAGATTTTCTTTGACGTGAATGACTTCGTGCCCGCTGGCGCGCTCATCATCAAGTTGCGCAGCACCGAGCAGCGCGCTGGTCTCCAGCAGGCCGAGGCGGCGCGGCGCGAGGCCACTGCCCGGGAGGCCGAGGCACAGACCCGTTACACGCGCATCCGCGACATGTACGACCGCAAGGTCGTGCCTAAAGCCCAGCTCGACCAGGTGGCCACCGAGCGAGACGCCGCCGTCGCGCGTCTTGCCGCCGCCGGGGCTTCACTCGACAGTGCCCGGGAAGGCGTGGCCTACACCGAGGTGCGCGCGCCCTACGCTGGTATCGTCACGGCGCGTCTCGTGCGCGTGGGCGAGGCGGTGGTGCCCGGGACGCCGCTGATGAGCGGGCTGGCACTGGAGAAGCTTCGGGTGACCGTCGACATCCCTCAGACCCTGGTGGAACAGGTGCGCCAGTTAAACCAGGCTGCCGTCTACGTGGCGGGGCGGCGGATCGAGGCCACCCAAGTCACAATTTTTCCCGAGGCAGATCCGGCCACCAACACCTTTCGTGCGCGCCTGGAGCTGCCGGCCAATGCTGCGGATCTCTACCCTGGAATGTTCGTCAAAGTGGGGTTCGTGACTGGCGAGAGTCCCCGGTTGCTGGTGCCCAGATCTGCGGTCATCGCACGCAGCGAAGTTACTGCGGTCTATGTGGTGGCGGGAAATGGCCGCGTTTCGCTCCGTCAGGTCCGTACCGGCAACGCCTTCGGTGACCGGCTGGAAATCCTCTCCGGCCTTGGCGCCGGCGAGCGCGTGGCGCTCGACCCGGTGGCAGCGTTGCGGGCCATGACCCCGCCGGCCGCTGGCAACCATGGCTGACGAACTCGGCTTCAGTGGCCGCCTCGCGCGGTTCTTCCTGCGCTCCAAGCTGACGCCGCTGCTCGCCTTCACGGCCCTGCTGATGGGTGTGTTCGCGGTTCTGGTGACGCCGCGCGAGGAAGAGCCCCAGATCAATGTCACCGTCGCCAACATCATCGTTGGCTTCCCCGGCGCGAGTGCGACCCGGGTGGAAAGCCTGGTAGCCACTCCCATGGAGAAGGTCCTGGGCGAGATTGCCGGCGTCAAGCACATCTACTCCGTGTCCCGGCCTGGCGTGGCAGTCCTCACGGTGCAGTTCAAGGTGGGCGAGGAGCGTACGGCGGCTATTGTCCGGCTCTACAACGCCGTTTACTCCAATCAGGACTGGCAGCCGCCGGGCTCCGGGGTCCTGCCGCCACTGATCAAGCCCAAGGGCATCGACGACGTACCGATCCTGTCGCTGACCCTGTGGACGAACGACCCCGCGCGCGCGGCCCATGAGCTGGGTCAGGTTGCCCGCGCCATCGAGACCGAGATCAAGCGCGTGCCCGGGACGCGGGACGTCTACACCATCGGCAGTCCCGACAGCGTGGTGCGCGTGGAGCTGGATCCCCAGAAGCTGTCCGGTTTCGGCTTGTCGGCGGACGATCTTTTGGCCTCCCTGGCGGCGGCCAGTCGGGTCGAGCAGGCGGGGATACTGGTCGGGAATGACCGGGTAACGCCGGTCCAGGCCGGCACGTTCCTGGCGGGGAGCGCGGACGTTGCCAACCTGGTCGTGACGGTGCGGGGGGGGCGGCCCATTTACCTGCAGGATGTGGCCACAGTGAGCCGCGGCCCCGATGTGCCGGATTCCTTCGTCTGGTTCGGGTCCGGCGCCGCATCCTCGACCCGCACGGTGCATGCGCCAGCCGTGACGATCGCCGTGTCCAAGAAGCCGGGCGAAAACGCCATCGACGTGACGAGGGCCGTGCTCGAGCGCGTCAACCTGCTCCGCGGTACCTATATTCCTGAGGGTATTGAGGTCACGGAGACGCGCAACTACGGCGTCACGGCCAATGACAAGGCGCAGAAGCTTATGCAGAAGCTGATGTTCGCAACGCTCTCCGTCGTCGCGCTGGTCCTGGTGGCGATCGGCCGGCGCGAGGCGATCGTGGTGGGTGCGGCGGTGGTCGTCACGCTGGCCGCCACACTCTTTGCGTCGTGGGCCTGGGGCTTCACCATCAACCGCGTCTCCCTGGTCGCCCTGATCTTTTCCATTGGCATCCTCGTCGACGATGCCATCGTGATCGTCGAGAACATCCATCGCCGCCGCCAGATCGACGGTGGCAGCTTTCTCGACATCATTCCGGCCGCCGTGGATGAAGTCGGCGGCCCCACGATCCTTGCCACCTTCACCGTGATCGCCGCGCTGCTGCCGATGGCTTTTGTAAGCGGCCTCATGGGTCCCTACATGAGCCCGATCCCGATCAATGCCAGCATGGGCATGGTGATCTCCCTGGCGGTCGCTCTGGTTTTTACCCCCTGGTTATCCGGCAAGCTGCTGGCCTCGGCCGCGCATGGGAGCGGGGACGCTGGTGGATCCTCGACCCTGTACCGGCTGTTCGAGCGGCTAATGAGCCCGTTCCTGCTCGGTCCGGCGGCACGGCGATCACGTCACCGCCTGTACAGCGGTCTCGTCGTCGCGATCCTGCTGGCGGTGGCACTGGCGCTGGTCCAGTGGGTGGTACTAAAGATGCTGCCCTTTGATAACAAATCTGAGTTCCAGGTGATTCTGGATATGCCCGAGGGCACCCCGGTGGAGCGCACCACGCGGGTGCTGGACGAACTGTCCCACGTGATTGAGGCCGTACCCGAGGTGCGGAATTACCAGGTCTATGCGGGCACTGCGGCACCAATTAATTTCAACGGCCTCGTCCGTCAGTACTACCTGCGCACCGGGCCCGAGCTGGGCGATATCCAGGTGAACCTGGTCGACAAGCACGAGCGCGACAGGGCGAGTCACGATATCGCGCTCGAGGTGCGGCCCCGGCTTGCCGAGATCGGCAAGAAGTACGGTGCTTCGCTGCAGGTGGTGGAGGTGCCGCCGGGGCCGCCAGTGCAGGCGCCGATCGTGGCCGAGATCTACGGGCCGTTTTACGCGGCCCAGCGGGCCCTGGCGCGGGAATTGCGCGGGATCTTCGCCACCACGCCGGACATCATCGATGTGGATGATTCCAACGAGGCCATGGCGACCCGTTACGTCGTGACGGTCGACCAGCAGAAGGCCGCGCTGCTTGGCGTGACCCAGGCCGACGTGGTGCGTGCCCTGACCGTCGGGCTCCGGGGTCAGGACGCAGGCTATGTGCACGAAGGTCACGAGCGGCGCCCGATTCCCATCCGGCTCGAGCTGCCAGTGGCCGACAAGGCGGGCCTCGATCCGGTGCTCGAACTCGAGGTTCGGTCCGATGCCGGCGCCCTGGTACCGCTATCCGAGGTTACCCGTGTGGAACAGGTTCCCTGGGATGGCGCGATCTACCACAAGGACCTGTTGCCCGTGGCGTTCGTGACGGGCGACATGGCCGGCCGCCTGGACAGCCCGTTGTATGGCATGTTCTCGCTCGTGAGCGAGGTGGCGAAAGGCATGCCATCCGGAGCCCGGCCCGACCAGCTGTTCATCAGCGCCCCAGAGGATCCGAACAGGTTTGCCATCAAGTGGGATGGTGAGTGGCAGATCACCTACGAGACGTTTCGCGACATGGGGCTCGCTTACTCGGTGGGTCTCGTGCTCATCTATCTTCTGATCGTCGCCCAGTTTGGTTCCTACGTGATTCCGCTGATCATCATGGCGCCTATTCCACTTACCATCATTGGCGTCATGCCGGGGCATGCGCTGCTCGGGGCACAGTTCACGGCAACATCGATGATTGGCATGATCGCCCTGGCCGGCATCATCGTCCGCAATTCCATCCTGCTCGTGGATTTCATCGATGCCGAGATCGCCCGGGGCATTGTGCTGGAGCAGGCGGTGATCGGTGCCGCGGCGATCCGAGCGCGGCCCATCCTGCTGACTGCGCTGGCAGCGATCAGCGGCGCCTTCTTCATCCTGGACGACCCCATCTTTAACGGCCTCGCCGTGTCGCTGATCTTCGGCATACTGGTCTCGACGCTGCTCACGCTGGTCGCGATTCCGGTGTTCTATTTCGCCTATCGCAGCCGCCAGCTCGCCCGCGTTCGCGTGGAGGACCGCTGATGAACACCGTCCTTCAGGCGCTGACGATGGTCATCCTCGCTCTGGCCGTGGCGCCGTCTTTGGCGCAGGCCGAGACCCTCGAGGACGCGTGGCGAATGGCCGTCGAGCGGGATCCGGGGCTTGCTGCGACCCGGAGCCTGATCGAAGCGGGCCGGGCCAATGAACTGGCAGCTCGCGCCGAGCGCTGGCCGACGCTGACGGTCGACGGCACCTACCAGCGCTTTAATGACGCGCCAGCCTTCAGCTTTCCGGTCAACGGCACCACCTTCACGTCGCCGGAACTGGTAAAGAATGATGATTTCCTGATGGCTCGTGCGCGGGTCGCAATGCCGCTGTTCACGGCGGGCCGGGTTACAGCGGGGATCAAGTCCGCCCAGGAGGCAGCCCGGGGTGCCGGATTGGCAGAGCAGAGCTACGCGCAGGATCTCCGTCTGCAGGTGGCGACCGCCTATGTAAACGTCTTGCGGGCGCGGCGCGAGCTGAGAGCGGCGGAGGGCTCGGTGGCCAGCCTGACGTCCCATGCCAATGATGTGGCGGTGATGTTCGAGCGTGAGGCCGTGGCACGGAATGACCTGCTTGCTGCACGGCTAACGCTGGCAGATGCGGAGCAGAGGCGCCTCAAGGCAGAGAACCACAATGCCGGGGCGCTCGCTGCCTACAACCGCCTGCTCGGCGAGCCACTGGACCGCATCCCCGAACTGGCGGAACTGGCCCCTACGCCACTGCCGTCGGCCACCGTCGAGGAGCTTGTCGAGCGTGCGCGGGTTAATCGCCCCGAGCTGGCTGGACTGGACGCCCGTTCGCAGGCTCTGGCGGAGCGCGCCCGTGGCGAGAATGCCAGCCGCTGGCCCCAGGTGGGGCTGCTCGCTGACTACCAGCACCTGGAGAATCAGGTCCTGGATGAACAGGATTTTGCCCTGCTTGGTGTCGGATTCTCGTGGACACTCTTCGATGCCGGCCGGATCCAGCAACGCGCGAATGCACTGCACAGCGCGAGCCGCGCGGCAGCCCAGGACCGGGATGATCTGGAGTCCCGGGTGGCGCTGGAGGTGTGGCAGGCGTGGCTCGATGCGCGCGAGGCAACAGCCCGGGTACCCCTGACACGGGAAGCGGTGGAGCAGGCGGAAGAGAACCTGCGCGTCGGTCGAGAACTCTACAGTGTGGGCCTGGCGACGAACACCGTC
>JBBQJK010000129.1:0-6570 GCA_038325835.1 Gammaproteobacteria bacterium | reverse complement strand
TGCACCGGAGTTGTTCCGGTCAGCTCGCCCCAGGGACCCTATGAAAAGCAAGCAGTTACAGAAGGGTCTACAGGAACTGGGCGAGGAGGGGGCGATCCAGGTGCTCACGGCCCGGCAGGGTGCCCAGACGTTGCTGGGCGCCGTGGGCCGTCTCCAGTTCGAGATCGTCGCGCACCGCCTCTCCTCTGAGTACAACGTGGATGCGCTTTATGACAACGTCGATATCTACACGGCTCGCTGGCTCACCTTTCCGGACGATCTGACCCGCAAGAAGTTCGAGAAAGACGAGGCCATGTCCCTGGCGAAAGACGTGGACGACAACCCCGTCTTTCTGTCCAGCAACAAGTACAACCTGCGGCTCACGCTGGAGCGCTGGCCCACCATCGGTTTCCACGCCACGCGGGAACACGGGCAGCGGCTCGGCGCTTGACATAAATCCCCGTCCTCCACCGGGCTTCGCCGGCTCGCAGCAGGGCGGTGACCCCGGCCGCGGCGACCGCTGGGCGGCGCGTTTCGTGACCCCGGACTGGACACTGCCCGGCGGTGCGCCTAATGTCCGACGTACGGCGCAGGAAGACGCCATGTACTTAAAACACTTCGGGGGAGTCGCTCAATGCGCAGCGCCTATGTGACTGGTCAGCCGTTGCGGCAGATCTTTCTGGTTACGGTTTGCCTGCTCGGTATGGCGGGCGCTCCTGTGCAGGCGGCCACGGTCTCCTACACGGGGAGCTTCCTGCAGGACGACAATGTCCAGAGCTTTGCCTTTTCCCTCGCTGCACCCGGGCTTGTCACCCTGCAGACCTTCTCCTACTCCGGCGGGACCAATGGGGCAGGGGCAGTGATCACGGCCGGCGGCTTTGATCCCACGGTCACGTTGTTCACCACTTCGGGAACGCTGTTGCTGTTTCAGGATGACGCCACACCCGAGTGCAACGTCGTAGCGGCAGACCCGGTGACGGGCGAATGCTTCGACGTCTACCTGACGACCAGCCTTGGCGCCGGCTCCTACCTCGCGGTGCTGACGCAGTTTGACAATCACGCCATCGGGCCGAATCTGTCCAATGGCTTTACGCAGAGCGGCGCGGGCAACTTCACCGCGATCTTTGGCTGTGCGCCAGGGATCTTCTGCGACGTGGACGCGGATGCGCGGACGGGGGCCTTCGCCTTGGACATCACCACACCGAACGCGGTGGTGCCGGTACCCGCCGCTGCCTGGCTGTTCGCCGGCGGACTCGCAGCGCTCACCCGGTTCCGTCGCCGGACTGCCGCACCGACGTTGCACTCGGGCGTGGCGCCATGCGACGGGAAATTGACTTAGTATCGACGCTGGCCGGGTCTATGGGGACTCCGGCCGTTAACCCGGACTGACAAGGGAGCAAGGCCATGCTGTCGTTCCACAGATTCTGCCCGGCGCTGCTCGGCGCCCTGGTCCTGGCGGCCGCTCCGGCTTTCGCCCAGACCATCCCCACCTGCAACGGCAAGGTAGCCACCATCATCGGGACGGACGACGGTGAAACAATCAGGGGCACGAAGTACCCGGACGTGATCTGGGGCGGTGGTGGCGATGACATCATCAGCGGTGGCAGCGGCGCGGACACCATCTGCGGCGGTGATGGCAACGACTACATTTCCGGGGGCAACGGCCCTGACTGGATCGACGGCGGTTACGGCGACGACGAGATTTCGGGGGGGCTGGGCAACGACAAGCTCTTCGGCGATCTGGGCAGCGATCTGTTCTGGGGCAACGGGGGCATCGACACCTGCGACGGTGGCGTTGGCCAGGACGGCGTGCCGGAAATGGACTGCGAGACGATGACCAACATGTGGCTGCAGGTAAAGAAGGTGCAGTTGCTGGACGACGACGGCACGCCCCTGGACGGGGCGCTGTTCATTCCCCAGGGCGGGACGAAGAAGGTGGCTCTTTTGGCCACCCACGGCGCCAGTGGCCGCTTCTACACCGGGCTCGTGGGCTGGATCGGGTGGTGGGGCGAGCTGAGGGGCCTGACGACCCTTTCGCTGAATCGGCGGGACAGCATCGACTACGGTCCGTTCGAGGGCGGCGGTGCCACGCTGTTTCCTGACACGGTGTGTGACCTCAAGGCGGGGGTGGATTACCTCGTCAGCCTCGGCTTCGAGCAGGTGGTGATCGTTGGCCACAGCAAGGGCACCCAGGCTGCCGCGATCTATCCCAGCTACTTCAAGAACTGTGGCGTCGATGTGGCCGGCAGCCCGGACGTGAACGATCCCAAGGTTGCCGGTGTGGCGAACTTCGGCCAGGTGGCTGATGGCCGGGAGGCTGCCCGCTTCGTGCCCTTCGCCAGTCCGGTGTATGGCGCTAACCGGACCCTCGCCAAGGCCCTGGTGGCCCAGGGCCTGGGCGCGGTGTTGTACCCGTTCCCGACGCAGTTTCCCGGCACCACCGTCCTTAACACCCCCAACAGCTGGCTCAGCTACTACGACACCACCACCCTCAACGTGGCCGAACGGGAAGCCCAGAAGCTCATCATCCCGATGCTCATCATTCACGTGGAGGGTGATGGGGTGACGCCCGTGACCTGGTCAGACCGCATGGTGCAGACCCTGACGGACGTGGGCGTGGATATCGCTTACGGCCAGCCTGCCTATCCCTTCACCGACCCCACGGGATTCTCCCAGCATTCGATCAATGCGCGGGTCGTGCGGGATGATGCGATGAACGGTTTCTATGACTGGATGTCCGTCAAGTTCCCGGGCGCCACCCAGGACGCCGCCAATCTGACCATTCCAGCCCTGCCGGACTTCTCGCCGGCGCTGCTGCCCGTGCCGCCGAGCCCTTAGGAGCAATGACCGACCGGGTCCGGGTCGCTATCGACGGCCCGGTCGCGCTCGTCTCCCTGACCCGCGCTGAGCAGCACAATGGCATGGATTTCCGCATGCTCGAGGCGGTGGTCAGGGCGGCGAGAACACTGCGGAAGGATCGCCGGGTAAGGGCAGTCATCCTCCAGGGCGAGGGCCCGTCCTTTTGCGCCGGGCTCGATGTGAAGTCCGTGCTGGGCAGGCCTGCTGCCGCCCTGGCCGGCCTCACGGCGCTCCTGTCTCCCACGCGCAACCGCTTCCAGGACTGGAGCATGGCCTGGCGCGATTTGCCGTTTCCCGTCATCGCCGCGATTCACGGCAATTGCTTCGGTGCGGGACTGCAGCTGGCACTCGGTGCCGACCTGCGTCTCGCGACGCCAGAGGCCCGGTTCTCCGTCATGGAGGTCAAGTGGGGGCTGGTCCCGGACATGGGCGGGGCCGCGCTGCTGCGTGAACTGGTCTCGATCGACGTGGCGAAGGAACTGGCCATGACCGGGCGCATCTTCACGGGCACAGAGGCCCACGCGCTCCGTCTGGTGACGCACGTCACCGCAACCCCGCTGGAGGATGCCCGGGCGCTCGCCGCAGAGATCATCAACCGGTCGCCGGATGCGGTGGCTGCCGCAAAATTCCTGCTGCAGGAAAGCTGGCACGCTGCGGAGCCTGACGTGCTGGCGGCGGAGCGCAAGTGGCAGCGGCGGGTGCTGGCAGGCCGTAACCAGCGGCTGGCCATGCGGCGCAACGCACCCCGCAGCCCCGACCAGCCCGAACTCCCGTTTTTGCCCCGGCGCCTCGGCGACTGACCATGCCCTTCCCCCACCTGCTGGCGCCGCTGGACCTGGGCTTCACTACTCTGCGCAACCGGGTGCTCATGGGCTCCATGCACACGGGCCTCGAGGACCGGGTGAGTAATTTCCCGCGGCTCGCCGCCTATTTTGCCGAGCGGGCGCGGGGTGGCGTCGGCCTGATGGTCACCGGCGGCTTCGCGCCCAACATCGAGGGCTGGCTGCTGCCCTTTGCCTCCCGTCTCGCCTCGCACTCCGCTGCCCGCTCCCATCAGGCCATCACCGGGGCGGTGCACGGGGCCGGTGGCAAGATTGCCCTGCAGATCCTCCACGCCGGCCGCTACGGTTATCACCCGCTTACGGTTGGCGCGTCCCACATCCAGTCGCCCATCACGCCGTTCAAGCCGCGGGCCCTGTCGACCGCAGGTGTCGAGCGGCAGATCCGCGCCTTCGTCCGTTGCGCGGCGCTGGCCCGCGAGGCCGGCTACGACGGCGTGGAGGTGATGGGCTCCGAGGGGTACCTGATCAACCAGTTTCTCGTGACGCACACCAACCAGCGCACGGACAAGTGGGGCGGCAGCTTTGCCAAGCGCATGCAGTTGCCGGTGGAGATCGTGACCCGGACCCGGGAGGCGGTCGGGCACGACTTCATCATCATTTACCGCCTCTCGATGCTCGACCTGATTCCGGACGGCCAGACCTGGGACGAGGTGGTGCTGCTGGCGAAAGCCATCGAGCGGGCAGGGGCCACGATCATCAACACCGGCATTGGCTGGCACGAGGCCCGCGTGCCGACCATCGCCACGTCGGTGCCGCGCGCGGCGTTCGCCTGGGTCACGCGGAAGCTGAAGGGAGAAGTCGGCATCCCCCTGTGCGCAACCAACCGGATCAACGCGCCGGACGTGGCCGAGCGGATCCTGGCGAATGGCGATGCGGACATGGTCTCCATGGCGCGACCGCTGCTGGCCGACCCGGAGTTCGTGAACAAGGCGGCCGCAGGTCGCGCGGCTGAGATCAATACCTGCATTGCCTGCAACCAGGCCTGCCTGGACCACGCCTTCGAGAACGAGGTGGCGTCCTGCCTGGTGAATCCCCGCGCGTGCCACGAGACGGAGCTGAATTACCTCCCGGCCGTGGTGAAAAAACGCATTGCCGTCATTGGCGCCGGCCCGGCCGGCCTCGCCGCCGCCACCGTGCTCGCCGAACGGGGGCATGCGGTGCAGCTCTTCGAGTCCGCCGCTGAAATCGGTGGTCAGTTCAACATGGCGAAGCGGATTCCGGGCAAAGAGGAATTCCACGAAACACTGCGCTACTTTCGCGAGCGACTGTCCAGCCTCGGCGTTCAGTTACACCTGAACACGCGCGTCACGGCAGACCAGTTGGTGAAGTCCGGTTTCGACGAGATCGTCCTGGCCACGGGCGTCGCGCCGCGCAGCCCACGAATTCCAGGCCAGGACCACCCCAAGGTGCTGACCTACGTGGATGTACTCCTGCGCAACAAGCCCGTCGGGAAGCGCGTCGCCGTGGTGGGCGCGGGCGGCATCGGGTTCGACGTGGCCGAATTCCTGGTGGACGACGGCCATTCCCCGGCCCTTGATTTGCAGGCCTGGCTGCGGGAGTGGGGCGTGCAGGACCCTGCCATTGCCCGGGGCGGGGTCGCTGGCGTGAGCCCCGAGGCCTCGCCACCGGCGCGGCAGGTTTACCTGCTCCAGCGCAAGGCGGGTAAGCCGGGCGCGGGTCTGGGCAAGACCACCGGCTGGATCCACCGGGCGGCGCTGAAGATGAAGCGCGTGCAGATGCTGGCCGGTGTGACCTACGAGGGAATTGATGACCGGGGTTTGCAGATTTCCATCGATGGCGTGCCGCAGTTGCTCGAGGTGGACCACATTGTTCTGTGCACCGGGCAGGAGCCGCTGCGGGAACTGCTGGAGCCGCTGCAGGCCGCGGGCCTGACGACTCACCTGATTGGCGGCGCTGACGTGGCTACCGAGCTCGATGCGAAACGGGCCATCAGGCAGGCGTCCGAGACGGCGGCCCGGATCTGATCAGCGCACCTACGGGGTCTGTGCCCCTGTGGTCGTCGAGGAGCCCGGCCTGGCTAAAAGAAACGCGCAACCTCCAGACCGGCCGCTTTGCCCGCACCAGCCATCGTCTTGTCCGCAGTGGCAAGCCGTCGGCAATTGATGCTCTGGGCTATGGCCAGATGCAAGGCATCGAGGGTTCGCAACGGGTACCGGGCGAGTCGGGTGATCAGCCCCAGCGCTGCGCTCAGATTCGCATCCGCGACGGGATAAACCTGCAGGAATCCGGCCCCAACATCGTTCTCGAACGAGGCGTACACCCGCGATTCGATGGCCTTCGTGATCTCACGAGCCCGTCGCCGCCTCGCAAGGAGGCAGCGAAACTCGACGACCGTCAGGCGGCTGATCGCCGCAGTGGGCTGCGTCTGAATAAATGCTTCGAACTGCTCGGAGAAGGGTTCGTTGAGGTACCACTTGGCCAGTGCACTGGTGTCGAGATAGGGACCGATCACCGCTCGTCCCGCTCGGCGCGAATCTGTCTTTCACTGCCCTTCTTCAGGCGCGGCATGCTGGCGCGCAGATCACTGTGCGAGGGCATCTGCTGCTCGCTGCGCATCGGGAGCAGGCGCGCAATTGGCTTGCCGCGGCGCGTGATTACCACCTCACCCTCACGCGACACCAGGTCATCGATCTGCGCCAGTTCCTTGCGAACTTCCCGGATGCTGAGGCTTTTCATGGCGGTCCCTTGATGTGGCACCTGTGGTTTCAGTGTGGCACAGAGAATCACCTGCCGCAAATGCACTTTTGGTAAAACGGGCCTGTCAGGCTCTCGTCGTGGGGTGGCCGGCAGGCTCCGCAGCGTGATAGGCCCTCTCAGCGGCGATCATCCTGATGCCGGCCCAGCACGCCTCTGCGGCAGCGGTGGTGTT
>JBBQJK010000128.1:0-6575 GCA_038325835.1 Gammaproteobacteria bacterium | reverse complement strand
GTTCCAGGGCCGCAAGGAACGGCGAATAGTGCTGGTCGACCAGCTCATCAACAAGAGTGGCTTCAGGACGATGGCGTGCGTAGCGGGCCAGTGAGCCAGCCGGGAATCCGCGGAAATGCGCCGCCACATCACGGCCTGGCGGAATCTGCCTGAAGCGAGGGGAAACCACCCGCCCCGGAGGCCGTGGCGGGACCACCCCTGTCGCGCCCGCGGCCACCCCCGCCGCGGCCCTTCCTCCGCACGCGCCCCGGGGTGCAGAATGCCGCCACCTCCCCGGCATACCCGAGTACCCGTGCACCAGACCCTCCCCGCCACCGATCACCCCGATCTCGCCGCCGCGCGGGTCCTCGGGGCGCGCCCGCTCGCCGAGCTGCTCGCGGGAGCCGCGGCGCTCCGCGACGCCGGGCACGGCAAGCTCGTGACCTACTCCCGCAAGGTCTTCATCCCGCTCACGGAGTTCTGTCGCGACGTGTGCCATTACTGCACCTACGCGAAGACGGCTCGCTGGCTGGAACTGGAAGAGATGAAGGATCGGGCGTAGGTGGCCGGCAGCCTGGTCTTCGTCCTGTTCTTTGCCTCGGGATTCGCTGCGCTGACCTACCAAGTGGTCTGGCAACGGCTGTTAACCCTCGCCACGGGCCTCGATCTTCCCGCCGTCACCATCATCGTCGCCGTGTTCCTGGCGGGCATCGGCCTGGGCAACCTGGTGGGCGGCGGCGTGGCTGATCGCCTCTCTCCCGTGCGCCGTTTCGTCGCCTTCGCAGCGGCGGAAGTCGTGATCGCGGGGTTCGCCCTGGCAAGTCCCTGGCTCCTGGGTGATGTCCTGCAGTCTGGTGCGGCGGCCTCGCTGGGCTCGCGGGGCGCCCTGTTGGTCGGCGGGAGCTTCCTGCTGCTGCCGACCTTCTGCATGGGAGTCACCCTGCCCCTGCTCGCCCGCACGGTGTCTGATCGACTGCTGGAGGTGCCTGGCTGGGTCGGCGGGCTCTACGGCTGGAACACCCTGGGCGCCGCCGCCGGTGCCTGGCTGGGCACCGCCTTCCTGATCCGCAACGTCGGTTACGGCACGGCCCTCGTCTGGGCCGCCGCATTGAACGGGGCAGCGGCCGTCGCGGCCTTGTGGCTGGCCCAGCGGATCCAGCCGTCGCCACAGGTCAGGGCAGACCCGGAGCTGGAACAAGACCGACCCGCTAGCGGGGGCTTGCGAGTGCCCACCTTGTTCGGCCTGTACTTCCTCAGCGGGTTCATCGCTCTGAGTCTGGAACTCATCTGGTTTCGCGTCCTCGGCGTGGCACTGAAGTCAACGGCGTTCACGTTCCCCCTTCTGCTGGCGACCTACCTCGCCGGCCTCGGCGCGGGCAGCCTCCTGACCCGCCATGCGGCAGCGTCCAGCCGCGAGCCGCTCCGGGTCTTCTTGAGCCTGCAGGCTGCCATCCCGCTCTACGCCGGGCTGTCTGTGGCGGTACTTGTCAGCTTCCTCGGCATGGCAGACGTCTCATGGGCGTCGTCGCTCCGGGGGTACCTGGCAGCCTATGAGCCCATTCCATTCAACTTCGACTTCAGCGCGCTGTCGCCCGGACAACGGGCACTCTACCTGGGACTGCCAGCGCTGCTGGTGCTGGTGCCCACCGTGATGATGGGCGCGAGCTTCCCGTACCTGCAACGCGCGGTGCATTCGTCGGTCGCCACCGTGGGTCGGCGTGTCGGCCAACTCCAGGCTGCGAACGTGGCCGGTTGTGTCCTCGGGGTCGCGCTCACCGGCACCGTCTTTCTTGCTCTCCTGGGCACGACCGGTGCACTCCGCCTGCTGGTGCTCCTCGCGGCGCCATTCCTGTGGCTGGCAGCGCGGCCCCGGCCGGGACGTTCCCCTGCTGCAGTCGTCCTGGCGCGGGTCCTTGCACTGGCACTGCCGGCCGGCGTTGCGTTGCTGGTGCCGGGTCAGGTCGCCTTCTGGAGCGCCCTGCACGGGACACCGGCAGCCCGGATTATTCTCGCGGAGGACGGCACGGGGCTCTCCGTACTGACCAACGAACGCAGCGATTTCAAGGGTCCCACGACGGTGTTTGTCAACGGGCTTGGTCAGAGCTTTGTCCCCTTTGGCGGAGGTCACACGGCCCTGGGCCTCGTGCCAGCGCTGTTGCACCCGCTGCCAGTCGACGTGGCAGTGATCGGCCTCGGCTCGGGGGACACGTTGTATGCCAGCGCCGCCCGCCCGGAAACACGGCGCATCGACAGCATCGAGATCAACGGCGCCCAGCTGACGACGTTGCGGGAACTTCATGCACGGACGGGCTATGGTGGTCTCGACCGCCTGCTGAAAGACGGGCGCATTCACCACATCACGGGTGATGGTCGGCGTCATCTGCTCGACGCCACGCGCCGCTACGACATCATCGAGGCTGATGCCCTCAGACCCACCAGCGCCTTTGCCGGCAACCTGTACTCCCGCGAGTATTTCCAGCTGCTCCGCCAGCGCCTGAAACCGGGTGGCCTGGCCGTGACCTGGGTGCCCACCGCGCGGACGCTCGAAACCTTTGTTGCCGTGTTTCCCCATGTCGCCCGCTTCGACTTCGTGCTGGTCGGGTCAAACGAACCGATTGTTGTCGAGCGCGGCGAGATCTTGCGGCGGGCCCGAATGCCGGCGGTGGAGCAGCACTTTCTGGCGGCAGATCTGAATCTCGCGCCGTACGTGGCAACCCTGCTCCGTGACTACCGCCCTGTCCCCCGGGGAACCTCAAAAGACACGTCCGGACATAACAGCGACCTTTTCCCGCGGGACGAACTGGGACTACCCTAGGGAACGGGGATCGCGCTGTAGGAGCGGCTTCAGCCGCGATCCGCAATCGACATCGCGCCTGAAGGCGCTCCTACCAGCCGCTCCTACCCGTGAATCCGCGCTCCGCTGTCGTACGAACCGATCCTGAATCCACGAGAGATCCCTGTATGTATATCAATTTCTGGTACGCCGCCGACTGGAGCCACAACCTGACCGACGCGCCGAGGAAGGTGCGCATGCTCGGTCACGACATCGTCCTGTTCCGGGACTCCAAAGGCCAGGCCCACGCCCTCAGCGACACCTGCATACACCGGGGCGCTTCGCTCTCGGCCGGGAAGGTGAAGGGCGACTGCGTCGCCTGCCCCTACCACGGCTGGCAGTACAACGGCGACGGCCACGTGCGGAAGATACCGTCCCTCGGGCCCGGGAGCGAGAAGCAGGTGCCCCAGCGGGGCCGCATCGACGCGTATCCGGTGGAAGAGCGCTACGGTCTCATTCATGTCTTTCTTGGCGACCTGCCGGCCGCCGAACGGCCACCCATCCTCGAGGTGCCTGAATACGGTCAGAAGGGCTGGCGGCACACCATTGTCGACTACGGGTGGGAAACGAACTACGAGCGCAACATCGAGAACGGGCTGGATCCGGGGCACAACGAATTCGTGCACCCGACCCACGGCTACTCGGGCGAGAAGGACGACTACAAGGTCGGGGAGCCGACCATCGAGACCACGCCCTGGGGCTTTGGCTTCATGCTCAATTTCCAGGCCCCGCCCATCAAGAACCCGGTGATGCGCTGGGCCCGCAACTACGACGGCGACCTGGAGGCCGGCTCGGGCCACGTCGGCCCCAGCAACATGTGGACCAAGATCCACCTGACGCCCACGCGGTGGATCCACCAGTACATCTTCGAGACGCCCATCGACGAGTTCCAGACGAAGATTTTCCTGATCTGCATGCGGAACGTCCTGTTGCCGAAGTGGGTGGACCGCATCGTCAACAAGCGTAATTTCGCTATTGCCGAACAGGACCGGGTCGTCATCGAGCGGTTGAAGCCGATGAAGACCCCCAACTCCCGGGCCCGGGAGCTGCTGATGCCCGCCGACAAGGTCATCTACCTGTATCGGGACAGCCTGGACGAGTGGACCCGCCGCGGCTGGCGCATCGACAGTGAAGCGCTGCGCCAGGCCAGTGCCCGGGGCGACGTGATGTACGCCATTCCCTCGCCGGCCCGGCGGGAGACGCGGGGCTGGGTGCTGGAGTCAGTGCCCCTCGTGCCCGCCTCCCCCGTGGAAACCGGCAGCAATTCGGTGCGGGCCGTGAAGGCCACAGGCTGAGCAGTCCTCAACTGTTTCCCCTGCTGCCGCGGCAATGGACTCCGGTCCTGCCGCTTCAGGAGCTCACGCGCAATCCCCAGCAGGTGGAAATCGCTGGCGAGAAGCTGGTGGTCTTCCAGAGTACGGCCGGCGCTTGGCACGCCCTGCTGGATAAGTGCCCGCACCGGGGTGCCTCCCTGGCCCTGGGCCTCGTCACCAGTGACGGCAACCTGCAGTGTCGCTATCACGGCTGGCGCTTCCGGGGCGATGGCGTGTGCGCCAAAGTCCCCCTGAATGAACTGACCGCGAAGGCGGTGGGCTCCATCGCGACCACTGCCGTGCCGGTGGTGGAATTAGCGGGGGCCCTGTGGATCTACACCGCCAGCCTGCAGGAGGCCCCAAACCCACCCGCGCCGGTCGTGCCCCCGTCACTGCAGGGCCTACCCCGGCAGTTCGGCACCTACTGCCAGCACTGGAACGCGCACTGGACGCGGGCGGTAGAAAACTTTGTCGACTTCGCCCACCCCTCCTACCTGCACCGGGACACCATCGGGTCCTGGACCCACGACTACGCCGAGAGCGGTGCCGTAGCGACGGTGGAGGTGCATCCGGAGTCCTGGGGCTTCACGACGCTGAATTACTTCACCAGCCCGCGGCAGGGCTTCCGCGTGGACTGGTACCGGCCAAACCTGTCCGTGATCAATTTCGGCAGCAGTGCGGACAGCAAGCTGCACGTGTTCTCGATCCCTGAGTCAGCCACCCGGACACGGGTGATGACGGTGCGCCATTTGCCGCCCGGTGTGGACGCCGAGACCTGGAGCGCCCGGGCCGCCACCGTGGACAACACCATCCTCGACGAGGACCGGATGGTGGTGGAGTCCCAGCAGGGGCCGGTGGATGACGAGCAGGAGATTTCAGTAGCGACCGACGCGCCGGCCGTTGCCTTCCGGCGCTGGCATCAGGAAATGCTCAAGGCCCGCTGACTTTCCGGTCGAGCACCAGGCCCATGACCAGCGCCCGACCCTCCTTCTCGAGCCGCCCGGCCGAAGCCGCATCGGTGAGCAAGGCGGAACAGCGGCTTTGAGCCACCTCGGCAACCACGGCGGCAGGCTCATTGACGCCGGCGTAGCGCTGGCCTTCCGCGGTCATGCATTTGAGGTACGAGCTGGCGACAGCCGGCGCACGGACCGCCGATACTGCAGGCGACGGTGTAGCCACCTTGCGCTCCAGGGCCTCGGCCTGCAATTGCTGGATCTCCAGCATGGCCCGCTGGTCCAGAGCTGCCAGATCCTTTTGCAACACGGGTTCGGTGCTAATGAGCTCGGTCGTCAGCCACGCGTTCTGGGCATCGACGAAGACACTGCGGGGTACGGTGCAGGCCTTCTTGGCAACCTCCGCGATCAGTGACGCGGACTCGCCCGTCTGCTGGTAGCGGCCAGCCGCCTCCAGGATGCAGTTGACGTAGTCGTCGCCGGCTTTCCCTGCGACCGCCTGCAGGCCGGCGCGCTCGGTTGCGCTCGTGGTGAACTGGGCACAGCCAGACAACGCGACAAGAATTCCGAGGACATAGAGTGCCTTGACCATCGGCGTGTTCTCCGGCTTGGCGGGTTGACGACCGCCGGAGTCTAACCGCATCCGATCCGTGCATTCTAAAAACGCCTCGTTCGTGCGCCGGACGCCGCGACTGGCGTCTACCGGCCGTGGCCTCGGGGCATGCTGAACGCAGGAACCTGAGATTCGCTGGCGGTCATATGGGGTCTACAACCCCATATCGTTCGGCCTGCGGGCGGCAGATAACCCTCCCGTTGCTTGAGAGCAACACGACCGCCGCACGGCAGTCGGCCATTTCCGGGTCTTCCAGGGGGAAAAAAGTAAACAAACCCGACGCCGTTGCGGCTAGACTACGCACCCGCGTCGGTCCCTGCGCAATAGCCGGCACGGTTCACAACGACATTGGCGCAACAAAGTAAGGAGACTAACTAATGATGACCAAGGGTATGGGGATTGCATTGCTTTCCGCAGCGGCTCTGCTAGGCGGCGCTGCTGCACAGGCCGGCGAACTGCCGTGGACCTACGGCGAAGTTGGCTACACGAAGGCCCCGGGCACTGAGGATTTCGACACAGACGCCTACGACCTCAAGGCCAGCATCGGCTTTCTCGACAAGTGGCACTCCTCGCTGCAGTACACCGATGGAACGACCGACTTCGATTCAGGCTCTGACGACGACTTCGATGGCTGGCGCCTGGTGGTCGGTGCCCATCCGCAGCTGACCCCGGACACCCAGCTGGTGACGGAAATCAGCTACTTCGACTATAACTATGACGGTGGCGAAGGTTCCGATGGCGGTGCCGATGGTTTTGGCCTCGGACTTGGTCTGCGTCACTCCCTGAGCGACAAGGCCGAGCTGAGTGCGCTGGCCACGTACACCCAGGCCAACTTCGACGACTCCGGCTTCGGAAGCAGCGGCAACACCGACGTGTACTCCACC
>JBBQJK010000127.1:0-6626 GCA_038325835.1 Gammaproteobacteria bacterium | reverse complement strand
CTACAGGGCGCTCTTACAGGCGCATCAGCACTACTTCTTGTCGCCCTTCGCCGCCGGCTTGGCGCCAGCCTTGGCCTTGTCGCCACCCGCCTTGTCGCCGGCTTTCTCGGCGCCGGCAGCAGCCTTGTCGCCCGCCGCCGGAGCGGCAGCCGCCTCGGCCACGGCGCCCGGCACAGCCGCCACTTCCTCGACGGCGCGCAGCACGTGCACGTGCACGACCGGCAAGTCGCTGTCGGAGTTGGCCACGAAGCCCGGCACGTCGACGCCCTTCGGCAGCTTGAGGTCCCGGATATGCAGCATGTCATTCAGCTGCATGGGCGCAATGTCGATTTCGATGTATTCCGGCAGATCCTGCGGCAGACAGCTGACTTCGAGTTCCGTCAGCAGATGCGAGACCGAGGCACCGCCGAGTTTCACGCCCGGTGACAACTCCTCGTTGATGAAGTGCAACGGGATGGTCATGCGCAGCTTCTCGGTAGCCACGACCCGCTGGAGATCGAGATGCAGGATGGCGCGCTTGGCCGGGTGGGCCTGGTAGTCGCGCACGATGGCCTGCAGATTCTTGCCATCGAGGGTTACGGTGAGAATGCTGGAGAGAAAGGCCTCCTGCGCCATGTTCTTGTGCACGGCGTTGGTGTCGAAGGCCACGCCGGTGGGGGCCTGACCACCACCATACATAATGCCGGGGATCTTGCCTTCACGACGCAGGCGGCGGCTCGCACCTTTCCCTGCATCGCGCCGGGTTTCCGCGGCGAGACTGAACTGATGTGCCATTGCAATACTCCTTGGGATTTTTGGTGTTCCGGACCCCCTGCGACCAGGGGCCCGACCCGAACGGGCCGCGCAGGATAGCACGGGTCCCGCGGGACCGGGTCGCGCCTGAAGGCGCTCTTACGGGGCTCAATCCAGGTAGAGGGAGCTTACGGACTCGGCAGAACTGATGCGGCGCATGGTTTCGCCCAGCAATTCGGCCACGCTCAGCTGCCGGATCCGGCCCGTGGCCAGGGCCGCCGCCGACAGCGGGATGGTGTCCGTCACCACCAGCTCGTCGAGCTGGGAAGCCCCGATCCGGTCGACGGCAGGTCCCGACAGGACGGCATGGGTGACATAGGCCAGCACCTTCTCGGCACCGTGCTCCTTGAGCGCCACAGCGGCCTGGCACAGGGTGCCCGCCGTATCGACCATGTCGTCGACCAGCACGCAGACCTTGCCCTCGACCTCGCCGATGATGTTCATCACCTCGGACACGTTGGCCCGGGCCCGGCGTTTGTCGATGATGGCCAGATCCGCGTCGTCCATGCGCTTCGCGATGGCCCGCGCGCGCACCACGCCCCCGACATCCGGAGAGACCACGACCATTTCCTGGTGCTTCTGGCGCCACAGGTCCCCGAGCAGGACAGGCGACGAGTAGACGTTATCGACGGGTATCGAGAAGAAACCCTGAATCTGGTCCGCGTGCAGATCCACCGTGAGGACGTGGTTGATGCCGGCCTCGGAGATCATGCGAGCCACCATGCTGGCCGTGATCGGCACCCGGGCGGCCCGCGGCCGGCGATCCTGCCGGGCGTAGCCAAAGTAGGGGATCACCGCCGTGATGCTGGCGGCGGAGGACCGCCGGCAGGCATCCGCCAGTACCAGCAGCTCCATGAGGTTGTCGTTCACCGGCGGGCAGGTGGACTGCACGATAAAGACCTCGCGGCCCCGGACGTTCTCGTGGACCTCGACCAGCACTTCACCGTCACTGAAGCGGCCCACCTGGGCACGACCGAGGGGCTGCATCAGGTGCTTGGCAATGCGTTGCGCCAGCTCGGGGTTCGCATTCCCGGACAGGATCGCCAGGTTCGGTACGTCCATCGACAAGTGGCTTGCCCTCGTTAAATCAGCCGACCGGTAGTGGCTTGCGGGTAGGAGCTGGGGCGGTAGGATTCGAACCTACGTATGGCGGGATCAAAACCCGCTGCCTAACCACTTGGCTACGCCCCAAGTGCATCTGCGTCGCCGCGCAATCTTACGCTGTCAGAACTGCCACTGGTCAATCACGAGCCGGATCCGTCCCACGGCACTCTGCAGGACGAGCTTGCGGGGCAGGACCAGCAGGTCCTCAGGTCTGCCCACCGTCCGGTACTCGTCGAAACTGACCACCCAGCCGTCCTGGGCCAGACGGGTGAGCAAGCCAGCACTATCCAGAGTTTCAATGGCCGGTGAATCCAGCCCCGCCAGGCCGACCAGCCAGCGTCGGGAATTGGCCACGGGTAGCGACCAGCCCAGCTGCTCCTGAAGAAAGCGCTCGGCGGCGTCCGGCCCGGTGTAGTCGGCGGCGACTTCGCCCTGGCCGGACAGCACCGTGAGGCGCTCGGGATTCCAGCGGATTTCCCGGGCCTCGGCCCCGAAGGGGCCGGCCACCCGCAACAGCGTGCGGTCGCCCGTCTGGATCCAGGTGAAGCTGCCCTGCCCGCTCGCCCCCGGCGTTTTCAGCGCAATCCGGCCCCGCGCCTCCCAGGTGTCGACGGCCTCGATCGCCGCCCGGCGCTCGGCGGGACTGAGCAGGGGTTCGCCGGCCTTCTGGCGGGTCGCGCAACCGGCGAGAAAGCCGCAGGCCAGCGCGACGAGCAGGAGTCGCGTCGCTGAGCGGTGGGGCCGGAACACGGGCTAGTTCAGCAGACGATCGGCGGTAGCGCGCACCGGCTTGCTGTCCGGGTAGGCAACCGCTGTGGACCAGAGCAGGTCGGTGGCTGCCGCCCGGTCACCGAGTCGCCAGAGCACCTCCGCCAGATGACTGGCGATCTCGGGATCCGGCAGCCGCTCGAGGGCCTCTTCGAGATGGCTGCGGGCCTCTGCGGTGCGCCCCAGCTTGAAGAGCGTCCAGCCGACGCTGTCCTGAATGGCCGCGCTCTCGGGCAGGATCTCGTAAGCGCGCCGCACGTAACCCCAGGCTTTCCGGGCCTGGCTGGTGCGGGAAGCCAGCAGGTAGCCGTAGGCATTGGCGGCCAGGGGATCATCCGGCGCGAGAGCGGCGGCCGCCTTGAGATCGGCCAGGGCCTCGCTCACCCGTCCCTGCTGCTCGAGCAGCGCGCCCCGGGAGAGCAACACAGAGATGGCGGCGGGCTTGTATTGCAGGGCCTTGCCATAGATGGCCAGCGCATCATCGGGCCGTTGCAGAAGCTGGAACAGCGCGGCCTGATACTCCAGCACCTCGAAGACCTGGGCCGGGTGGTCCTCCGCAAAGCGGGCGAGCTGCTCAATGGCCCGCTCCGGAGAGTCGGACCGGGCCAGACTGTCGGCGATCGCCAGCTGGGCGGGCAGCAGGTAGGGCCCGGAGCTGATGCGCGCGTAGAAGCGCCGCGCTGCCGCTGCGTCCCCGCGCTGGGCCGCGATCTGGGCGCGGAAGTAAAAGGCCTCAAAGCGCAGGGGACCGGCATCGTCGAGCCCGTCCAAACGCCGGTCGGCAGACTCCAGATCACCGCTGGCGAAGTCAAGAAAGGCCAGGGTGCGGTCAATCTCCGGACGTTCACCGTACCGGGCCGCGAGAGCAGCCAGCTGCACCCGCGCCTCGGCCGTCTGGCCGGCGTCGGCGAGCAGCCGGGCTGCCTCGATCGCCACGAGAGGGTCGGGCGCGGTGTCGTCGCCAGCCTGGTCAGGGCTGGTGTCAGGGCTGGTGTCAGGGCTGGCGTCCGCACTGGGGGCGCTGGTCAGCGCCGCCAGTGTTGCCAGGGCTTCCTCCTCCCGGCCGCTCGCTGCCAGGGCGCGGGCGATCAGCAACCGGGGCTCTTTCCAGCCCGGGTCGTCCAGGGCCGCGATGCGACCGGCACCCAGTGCCAGCGGGTAGTCCCGGGACCGCAGCGCGGCGGTGCCCAGCGCCAATTGCAGTCCGGGGGCGAGCGGGTCGAGAGCGGTGAGGCGGGCCAGCAAGCGGGTCACCAGCCCGGCGTTGTCTTCGGCCGCCAGGTCGGAAGCCAGTGCCAGGTAAACCTCGTCCCGGCGGGGCTCTCCGGGCCCCAGGGCCGCGAGGAATTCGGGTACCGCCTCATCCACCGCATGCCGGCGCAGCTTCAGGCGACCCATGACCTCCCGCGGCAGCGGATTCTCCGGCGCCAGCGCCGCCCAGCGCGCCGCCGCCTGCTCAGCCAGGGCGTCAAATCCGGCGCCGAACGTGAACTGTGTGGCGCGTTCCGCCACCGCAACCTCGGGCGAGGCGTCTGCCGCGGCGCTGAAGGCCCTGGCCGCGGCCAGTAAATCCCGTTCTTCCAGGGCCGCTTCGCCGAGACTGATCTGCTCCTCGGGAGTCAGCACGCGGGGGGCAGAAGCCGCGAAGGCCGTCGGCAGCGCACCCAGAACGGCCAGCAGCACCAGGAGCCGGGCCAGGGGACGGAAGCACGTGGGGTAAGGTGCGCGGTTAGCGTCGGGATTCACATCAGGGATAATAGCGGGAATGCAGTCCTCCATTGTTGAAAAGCTCGAGAAACTCGTCGACCGTTCCGAGGAACTCGGCGAGCTGTTGAATGACCCGAAGATCATCGGCGACCAGTCCCGGTTTCGGGATCTGTCCCGGGAATACTCCCAGCTCACGCCAGTGGTCAATCTGTTTCGCGAATGGCGCCGGACGGCAGCAGACCAGACCGCCGCCGCCGACATGCTGAACGACAGCGACGCCGAGATCCGGCGCCTTGGCCAGGAAGAAACCGGCCGCATCCGCAGCGAGCTCGAGGCCCTCGAAGCGCAGGTCCGCCTGCAGCTGATCCCGAAGGATCCTCTCGATGACAGCAACATCTACCTCGAGATCCGGGCCGCGGCCGGCGGCGACGAGGCCGGTCTTTTTGCCGGCGACCTGTTCCGCATGTACTCCCGCTACGCGGATGACCGGGGCTGGCAGATCGAGATCGTAAACTCCCACAGTGGCGAGCACGGCGGCTTCAAGGAAATCATCAGCCGGGTCATCGGCCGCGGCGCCTTCTCCCGCCTCAAGTTCGAGTCCGGCGCCCACCGGGTGCAGCGGGTCCCTGCCACTGAAGCACAGGGCCGCGTCCACACCTCCACCTGCACCGTCGCCGTCCTGCCCGAACCGGAGGAGATCGACGGCATCACGATTAATCCCGCCGAACTGCGCACGGACACCTACCGGGCTTCCGGTGCCGGCGGCCAGCACGTCAACAAGACGGACTCCGCCGTGCGGCTCACCCACCTCCCCACGGGGCTGGTCGTCGAGTGCCAGGACGAGCGCTCCCAGCACAAGAACCGCGCGCGCGCCCTCGCACTCCTCAAGGCGAGGCTGCTGGACCAGGCCCGGCAGAAGCAGCACAACGAACAGGCCGCACGGCGCAAGAGTCAGGTCGGCACCGGCGACCGTTCCGAGCGCATCCGCACCTACAACTTTGCGCAGAGCAGGGTCACCGACCACCGAATCAATCTCACGCTCTACAAGCTGGACGACGTCCTTGCCGGCAAGCTGGATGGCGTCATCGAGCCCCTCATCAACGAATACCAGGCTGAGCAGTTAGCCGCCCTCGAAGGTTGATTTCCCATGCACGCGCCTGTCCCCTCCCTGATTGACCGGATTGGTAATACCCCGCTGATCCGCCTCAACCGGCTCTCCGACGCGAGCGGCTGCGAGATTCTCGGCAAGGCCGAGTTCATGAACCCGGGTGGCTCCGTGAAGGACCGGGCCGCGCTCGGCATCGTCCGGGACGCCGAGCGCCGGGGGCAGCTGCGCCCTGGCGGGATCATCGTGGAAGGCACCGCGGGCAATACCGGCATCGGGCTCGCGGTGGTCGGCAACTGCCTCGGCTATACCACCGTCATCGTGATGCCGGACAACCAGAGCAAGGACAAGGTGGACACCCTGCGGGCCTACGGGGCGGAGGTCCGGCTCGTTCCGGCGGTGCCCTTCAAGGACCCGAACCATTTCGTGCACACGTCGCGACGGCTGGCCGAAGAACTCGCGGCATCGGCGCCCCACGGGGCGGTCTGGGCCAACCAGTTCGACAACATCGCCAACCGGGATTTTCACACCCGGACCACAGCGGCCGAGATCTGGGAGCAGACTGCCGGCCGGGTCGATGCCTTCATCTGCTCGGTCGGGACCGGCGGCACTCTCGCCGGCGTCGCCCGGGGCCTGCGGGCTCGCAAGGCGTCGGTCCAGATCGGCCTTGCGGACCCGGAGGGCTCGGCACTCTTTAACTACTACAACAGCGGCGAACTGCGCGCCGCAGGCAGCTCGATCAGCGAAGGCATCGGCACCAGCCGCATCACGGCCAACTTTGCGGACACCGCCATCGACTACCCGTTCCAGATCCCGGACAGCGAGGCGCTGCCCCTCGTGTACGACCTGATCCGCAGCGACGGCCTTCTCCTGGGCGGCTCCAGCGGCATCAATGTGGCTGGCGCCCTGCGCATGGCGCGCGCGCTCGGTCCCGGCCATGTGATCGTGACGATCCTGTGCGACTCGGGGCTGCGCTACCGCCAACGACTTTTCAATCGGGAATTTCTTGCCGGGCGCGGACTCGTGCTGCCCGAATGGCTTAAGCTGGACGCATGAAAACCTCCATGTCTGGCGCAGAAGGGCCGTGTAGGAGCGCCCGTAGGAGCGCCTTTAGGCGCGATACCTTTGATTCGCGCCTGAAGGCGCTCCT
>JBBQJK010000126.1:0-6657 GCA_038325835.1 Gammaproteobacteria bacterium | reverse complement strand
TCCCGGGCCATGCCTCACGCAACGACACGGCCATGGCTACTCCTCGGTGCGCTCCTCGGCGCCGGGCTCCTCCAGTCCCCGGTGGCCTGGAGCGGCACGGAATGGCAGAGCCATGCCGCGATCCGGGCAGCGGCGGAGGCGGCCGCCCGCCTGGCAATTCCAGGTCCGGCAGAGGTCGTGGCGGATAGTCCGGACCCGCGGCTCCGGCTTGCCGCCTGCAGCCAGCCCCTGACGGCCACCGTGCCGGCCAACGGGGTGCGCTCCGCCCGGCTGACAGCGGATGTGCGCTGCGATGCCGCCCGGCCCTGGCGGCTCTACCTGCCGGTTCGGGTCACGAGTTCCCGGCCGGTGGTCGTGGCCAGCCGCGCGCTGGCCCGCGACACGGTTTTGGCGCCCGGTGACGTCCGGTTGGCGAATTCCCCGCTCGGGGCAGCCCCTCCCGGCGCCTTGCACGATGTGAATCTCGTCGTGGGCCGGCGTCTGCGCCGTCCCGCCGATGACGGCCAGGCCCTGACGACGGGGCTGCTGGCGGCCCCGACCTTGGTGCGGCGTGGCCAGGAGGTTCAGGTTGAAGCCCAGGCTGGCGGACTCCAGGTCCGGATGGCCGGGGTGGCCCGGGGCGACGGGGCCCTGGGAGACACTATTGAGGTGGCAAGCGGCACTTCCGGCCGGGTCGTCCAGGCGGTCGTGCGTTCTGCGAAGTCGGTCGAGGTGTTGCTGCGATAGCACACCGGTATTCGGGTCCTCAAGTTCCCGGCGGGCGTGCCGACAGGAACCGCAGGCCTGCAAACGGTTCGGGTTCAGACGTGGGTTGCACGATGGAGAACGGGTAATGGCAGACAAGATTTCCGGCCTTGGCAGCGGTGGCGTTGACATAACGTCCACTCGTTCCCGGGGCGCAGCCCGCCCGGAGCGGGGGTCTGATGGCGGGAAAGCGGAGACGGTGCGACGGACGGCCGAGGCCAGTACCTCCGCCAGTCAGTTACGCCTGACCGACACCGCCACCACTCTGAAACAGATTGAAGCCCGCATTGGTGACCTGCCGGATGTGGACCGGGCCCGGGTCGAAGCCGTCCGTCAGCGGATCGAAACGGGTGCCTACGAAATCAATGCGGGCAGGCTCGCTGACCGCCTGCTCGCCTTTGAACGGGACCTCGCCTGATGTCAGTGCTCGTGCTGCTCACGCAGGAGATCGAGGCCCTGCGGCGGATCCTTGCCACGCTGAGTGCTGAGCGCGCGGCTCTGGACGAACGGGCCCCCGACGCACTGCTGGCCGCCAGCACTGCCAAGGCGGAAGCCGTGGCTCTGGCCGCGAGCCTTGAGCAGCAGCGCCAGGCGCAATCCGCCGCCGATCCGGCCGCCCCGACGGCCGCTGCCAGCAGCCTCATCAACGAACTGAAGACCCTGGCTGCCGAGTGCCGCCAGCAGAACGACGCCAATGGCCTGCTCATTCGCGGCCAGCGGCGCCGCGTTGAAGGCTCCCTGAACGTGCTCCGGGGCGGCCGCGCGGCGCCGGACACCTACGGACGGGACGGCGCGACGCGCCTGATCCAGAGCTCCAGGGCACCACTGGCGTCCTACTAGAAAAGTCTCCGCTCCGGCTTCAGGCCGGATTCATTGAGCGCTCGGTAGTCTTCAGTCGTCACCACTACTGAGGACAAAAAAATGCGGCAACCAAGAACGCTGGGCGTGGCCACCCTGCTGGGACTGCTGGCCAGCACGGCCCTGTGCACGGTCGCGAGCACCGCGGCGAGTGCCGGTGAGCGGGTTTACTACCGCGGGTCCAGCGGCGGTCAATACTCATCCGAGCCCCGGGTTCGCTTCGGCGTCGACGTGGAGTGGGGTGGCTATGGCTACGGCTACGCGCCACCGCCACCGCCCGTCGTCTGGTATCCGGCCTACTACGAACCTCCCCGCTACTACTACCGGGGCCCGGGACGGGGTCACGGCAAGCACCACAGGCACAAGGACCGCCGGAAGGATTGCGACGACTGACGATCAAGAAGGTGAGTCAGCGTCGCGGGTGTCCGGGTACACTGCGCCCCCATGCAAGGGAGTTCAGCAGTGCCGTCCGGTTACCGCATGCCTGCGGAGTGGAGTCCCCACCAGGCGACCTGGTTTTCCTGGCCCCACAATCCGGATACCTGGACGGACTATCTGCCCGCCGTCGAGCGGATTCTGGCGGAGGCCGTCGCGGCGCTGGCGAAGGGCGAGGGAGTCCGCATCAACGTTCGGGACTCCGGCCACGGTTATCACGTCCAGAAACTGCTGGCCGGCAAGGTACCGCCGGACAAGGTGCTCATGCACCAGTTTCCCACCAACGATGCCTGGTGCCGGGACCACGGGGCCATTTTTGTCACCCGCGCCCCTGAGCCGGGTTCTGGCCCGCAGGCGACCCTGAAGGCACTGGATTTTCAGTACAACGCCTGGGGTGGCAAGTACCCGCCCTACGATCTGGACAACGCGCTGCCCCAGCGGATGGCCACGGCGCTCGGCGTCCCCTGCCAGGAGATCCCCATGGTCCTGGAAGGCGGCTCGATCGAGGTCAACGGCCAGGGGCTTCTGCTGACCACGGAGCAGTGCCTCCTCAATCCCAATCGCAATCCCAACCTGACCCGGGAGCAGATCGAGTTCCAGCTGAAGTCCCTGCTGGGGGTGACCCGGATTGTCTGGCTCGGTGACGGCATCGCGGGCGATGACACGGACGGGCACATCGACGACCTCACGCGCTTCGTGGCCGAGGATTTGGTGGTGACGGTGGTGGAGCAGGATCCCGCGGACGAGAACTATCAGCCGCTGAAGGAGAACCGGGAGCGCCTGGCCGGAATCCGGTTGCCGGACGGCCGGCCATTGCGCGTCGTGGAACTGCCCATGCCAGCGCCCCTGTACAGGGGCAGCAACCGGCTCCCTGCCAGCTACGCCAACTTCTATGTCGGTAATCGGGTGGTGCTGCTGCCGACGTTCAACTGTCCGGCGGACGAGGAGGCGGCGGCCATACTGGCCCGGTGTTTCCCCGGGCGCCGGATCGTGAGCCTGGATTGCCGGGACGTCGTGGTGGGCCTGGGCACCTTTCACTGCCTGACCCAGCAGGTGCCCGTCGCACCGGAGTAGCCTGCCCCCGGGCAGTGTCCAGTCTCGCCGGCACAGAAACTTTCTGTTGTCCCCGGGGCTGGTATTCCCTAAGCTTTCCCTGCCCGACCGAGTGAAACCCCATGGCTGAAGTATCCCGCTTTGTTCACCACCATTACCGGCACTTCAACAGCGCCGCCCTCGTGGATGCCGCCGACGCCTACGTGAAGCATCTGCAGGGTGACGGTTACATGTTCGTCACCCTGGCCGGCGCCATGAGCACGGGGGAACTGGGCCTGTCTCTGGCCGAGATGATCCGGCAGGGCAAGGTCCACGGGATCTGCTGCACGGGAGCCAACCTGGAAGAAGACGTCTTCAACCTGGTCGCCCACGACCACTATGTCCGGATTCCCGGGTATCGCCACCTGACAGCTGCCGACGAGGAAGCCCTGCTGGCCCGCCACCTGAACCGGGTGACCGATACCTGCATCCCCGAGGAAGAAGCGATTCGCCGCATCGAGCGGGCCGTGCTGGATGAGTGGACGCAGGCTGATGGCCGGGGAGAGCGGTATTTCCCCCACGAGTTCTTCTACCGCATCCTGAGATCGGGAGTCCTGAAGCAGTATTACCAGATCGACCCGAAGGACAGCTGGCTCGTTGCAGCCTGCGAGAAAAACCTGCCCATCTTCGTGCCCGGCTGGGAAGACTCCACTCTGGGCAACATCTACAGCTCCCATGTGATTACCGGCGACGTGAAAAACGTCCACACGGTCCGCACGGGCATCGAATACATGGTGGAACTGGCGGCCTGGTATCAGGCCAACTGCCGGCAGCACTCGATTGGATTCTTTCAGATTGGTGGGGGCATCGCCGGCGATTTCCCGATCTGTGTCGTGCCCATGCTGGAACAGGACCTGAAGATTCGGGATATTCCCCGGTGGGGCTATTTCTGCCAGATCAGTGATTCAACCACCAGCTACGGGTCCTACTCGGGCGCTGTACCCAACGAGAAAATCACCTGGGGCAAGCTTTCCGCAGACACGCCGAAGTTCATCATCGAGTCCGACGCGACCATCGTCGCACCCCTGATCTTTGCCTGTGTACTTGACCAGTAGCACCGGATCAGCCGGCCCCGCTCCATGTGCCCGTTGCGCCTAACCGCCCCGCTTTTACCCTGAAGGAACGCCGTTGGCCAAGAGTGCAGCTGCCATTGCCCGTGATGCCGCCCTGACGCCGGTCGTCGCCCCGGAGGCGCCCTGGACGCCCGAAGATTCCGCGGAGCTGTATCGCGTCGAGTCCTGGGGTGATTCCTTTTTCATGATCAATGAGCTGGGGCATGCCGCGGTCAAGCCGTTTGGCGACGACCGGCTGGCCATCGACTTCGTGAAGCTCATCCAGGAGCTCGAGAGGCGGGCCATCTCGTCGCCCGTGCTGATTCGTTTTCAGGACGTCCTACAGTCCCGGGTGCGCATGCTGAATGAAGCATTCGGCGCGGCCATCGAGGAGGCCAACTACGGCAATCGCTACAACGGCGTGTACCCCATCAAGGTCAACCAGCTTCATGAGGTGGTAGAGGAGGTGCTTGAGGCCGGCCGCAAGTACGGCATGGGCCTGGAGTGTGGCTCCAAGGGCGAGCTCATCGCCTGCCTGCCCCATCTCACCGAAGAGGGCATGCTGCTCGTCTGCAACGGGGTCAAGGACCGCTCGATGCTGTCGCTGATCCTGTCGGCCCAGCGCCTGGGCCTGAATGTGGTTCCGGTGATGGAGAAGTACTCGGAGTTCGAGTCGCTGCTGGCGCTGGCTGACCTGCAGGGGGTCGCCCCGATCCTGGGCGTCCGGGTACGGCTGGCCACCCGCGGTTCCGGGCGGTGGTCGGAGTCCGGCGGTGCCCGCTCCAAGTTCGGCCTCTCGGTGCCGGAACTCGTGCGTCTCGTCGCGGAGCTGGAGCGCCGGGGCAAGCCGGAGTCACTGGCACTCCTCCACTTTCACATCGGCAGCCAGATCATCGACATCCAGGTGCTCAAGCGGGCCCTCAAGGAGATGACGCAGATTTACGCGTCGCTGCACCAGCGCGGAGTGAAGGTGCGGTACATCGACATCGGCGGCGGCCTGGGGGTCAGCTACGGCGCTGGCCACGCGCGAGGCGAGGCGGGCGTGAACTACGGTCTGCAGGAATACGCCAATGCGGTGGTCTTCGCCATCAAGGAAGTCTGCGACGTGCAGGAAGTGCCGACTCCCATCATCGTGTCCGAGAGTGGCCGGGCGATCACTGCCCACCACTCGGTGCTGCTGGTGCCCGTGCTCGAGGGCCACCGGCGGGGTGGCCCCGACCACGTGGAGTTGCCTGCAGAGCCCCACGCTGCCGTGGAGGCGCTCGCGAAGATCCTCGATAACGTGCGCAATCCCGACCGGGAACCCGAAGAGCTCATTGAGGCTTACCATGACATCGAAGAGATCCGGACCGAGGCGCGCACGCTGTTCAGCCTGGGCTACCTTGAGCTCGGCCAGCTGGCGACCGTGGAGGAACTTTACTGGTCCATTGCCCGGGACCTGCTGGCCCGGCTGCGCCTCGCGGAGATCGACCCCACGCCGGCTGAGCTTCTGGAGCTGGAAGAGAAGCTGACGGACCGCTATCTCTGCGACTTCTCGGTTTTCCAGTCCATCCTTGATCATTGGGCCATCGACCAGTCGTTCCCGATCATTCCCATCGACCGGCTCGACGAGAAACCGGATCGTCGGGCTCAGCTGGTCGACCTCACCTGCGATTCAGATGGCAAGGTCAGTCACTACATCTCGGCCATGGACGACAAGACCTTCCTGCCGGTGCATTCCCTGGAGGGGGACCAGCCGTATTACCTGGGATTCTTCCTCATGGGTGCCTACCAGGACATCATGGGTGATACCCACAATCTGTTCGGTCGCGTGGCTGAAGTCCACGTCTATGCGGATGCTGACGAGCCGGACAATTTCTGGATCGAGCGCATCATCCCGGGGGCCGCCATCCACGAGATGCTGGCCCAAGTGCAATACTTCCCCAATGACCTCAATCGACGCATGAGCGACATCGTCAAGCGCAAGATCGATGCGGGGATCATCCGGCCCACGCTGGGCATGGAAATTCTCGGCCAGTATCTCGCCTGCTTCAACGACACCACCTACTGCGATGCGCGGCCGGAGCGCGCCGGGTGAGCCAGGCGGTGGTGCCCACGGCCCTCGTGCAGATGCGTTGTTCTGCTGATCCGGCGGACAACCTGCAGAGGGCCCTCGGCCTGGCGCGGAAGGCGGCACAAAATGGCGCAAAACTGATTTGCCTGCCTGAACTGTTCCAGAGCCGCTACTTCTGTCAGAGCGAGGACAGCGCGCAGTTTGCTCTGGCCGAGGCGGTGCCGGGACCGGGATCCGAGGCTTTCGGAGTCCTTGCCGCCGAGTTCGACGCCACCATCGTTATCAGTCTCTTTGAAAGACGCGCGCCGGGCCTCTTTCACAACACGGCCGCCGTGCTGGATGGCCGGCGTGGCTATGCCGGCAAGTACCGCAAGATGCACATTCCCGACGATCCCGGCTTCCAGGAGAAGTTCTATTTCACTC